>NZ_JBNPXS010000018.1:0-57059 GCF_050433185.1 Desulfitispora alkaliphila | reverse complement strand
ATGCAATTAACTTAATGAACCGCCAAGTACCGAACGGTATGCTTGGTGGTGTGAGAGGACGGTAGATAAAATAATTATCTACCTCCTACTCGATGCATTGAAATCCCTAATATGGAAATAATGGATGTTAGAACTGAAATAGAATAGAAAGGATGTCACACATGAAGAAAATATTAGTGCTCAGCTTTGCGCTAATACTGGTGCTGCAGTTATGTGCTTGTGAACCAAACCCTCATGAAAATGTTACTTCTCTAGTCAATAGAGGAGGGTCTGGGGAATTTGCCAGCTTTGATGTGGCCAGGGTAGTGGATGTTTCTTATAACAGGATAATGAAACAATCGGGATTAGAGTTAGAGACTAAAGAGGGGGGAACATCTGTAATAGCCATCGCAGCAGATACAGTAGTAAAAGCAGGCTTAGAACAACTACAAGCAGAAGAGAGTGGTTTTTTTGTTAAAACATGGGGACAAGCTACTGAGCATGATACCTTAGGGCTGCTACTATTTATCCATAAGTTAGAGGTTGTGGAGGAACCTAGTAATTGGAGAATAGAGCGGTAAATATATACCGCTCTTTATTTCTTTAATTTTCCGCTGCCAGGCGAACACTTTCAATCCAGTCCTCGTACTTTTCGCTATTGGCAGGGTCAAGTTCTTTAGCAATCTGCCACTGTTTCATGGCTTCTTTGTATTCCTCTAGGGCTTGAGCAAGAAAAACTCCGTAATTAATTCTTGCGTTTAAATATTCAGGGTGACTTTCAATACCCTTTAAAAAGTGCTTTTTAGCAAATGCATAATCCTCTGACCAAAATGCAACGGTAGCCATATCAATTCGTACATTAATATTATTTGGGTCTTCTTCTAATACTTGCTGATAGTATGCAATAGCATGTTCAAAGTAGTGGCTGGCCTTATGTTGATCTTCAGAGTCATACTTATATGCATATCCAGCACCATAATATAGATTACCTAAAACTTCAAGCACTTCAGAGTCTGCAGGATTATCCTGCAAGTAGCTTTCAGCACTGTTTATATCTTGTAAAATTTGATTGATATCTCCCATGCCGTAAGGTCGTTCAGAAGGAGGATCATCTTTACTTATAGTTGCACTGATCATTACTGCAAAAATAAGAAAGATAAACAGGAGCATACCTCCTATGATGTAGTTGGTATTGTCTTTTCTTTTCACGCTAACACCTCCATTTGAGATGGTTATATTATACTATTTTTTACAATCAATGTCGAATGAGAAAGAGGGTGTATTGATGCGCAAGGTAGTAGTGATAACTGCTGGGGGGACGATTGCCATGACAGGTGCTGATGATGAACTGGCTACACCCCAGCTAAAAGCTGAAGATATTGTAATGACAGTTCCGGGCATAGAAAAAGAGGCAGACTTAACTTGGATAAATTGGAGAAACAAGCCCAGTCCTCAAATGTCAATAGGAGACATAGCAGAGCTGAGTGAGTTGGTAACTGCCCAATGTGAAACCAATATTGATGGGGTTGTAATAACTCATGGAACGGACACCATGGAGGAAGTAGCCTATTTATTAGATTTGACATCACGGAAACAAGGAAAGCCAGTTGTCCTCACAGGGGCACAAAGGCACCCCTCAATGCCAAGTCCCGATGGGCCAGTCAATTTTGCTGATGCAGTAAGAGTTGCAAGTTCTTCTTTGGGAGGGGAACAAGGAGTAGTTGTAGTTTTTAACGGAGAAATTCATAGTGCCAGAGATGTAGAGAAAACCCATACTACTCGAGTTGATAGCTTTAGTTCCAGGGAGTTTGGACCACTAGGAGTTGTGAGTAACGGCAATGTTTACTGGTACAGGAAGCCAGTTATTGTTGAAGAATATCCGGGAGGAGAGTTGCATGACCAAGTGTTTATTTTGAATGTTAATCTGGGTAGTAATGGCTATTTATTAGATGAACTTGTGGAGAGGGGAGCAAGAGGAATAGTTTTAGAAGCATTAGGTGGAGGGCACGTGCCCCCTGAATGGATGAAAAGCATCAGTAGAGCAATCAACAAAAGGATTCCAGTAGTTTTGTCTAGTAGTTGCCGCGGCAGACTGCTTACATCCACCTATGGATATAGAGGTGCAGAAGTAGACCTGATAAATATAGGAGTTATTTTTGGGGATGGGCTCCCGCCAAAAAAAGCTCGAATCAAATTAATTGCCCTCTTAGGAGCTGGTTATACTGAGTATGAGATTAAAAAAAGGTTCGAAGAAAATTTCTACAACTAGCTTGTATGAAAAGGTGCGGAAATAGAAAAGATAAGCATATTGAGTAAATCAAAGGGAGGATTACAAATTGACCTCAGGGGACAAAGTAAAACAAACGGTTAGTAGCTTGAAAGTTGCCCATGGAACATTAGGGATTTATTCTCTCCAGAGTAGTGAAGAAGAGGCAAAACTTTGCTTCAGAGAGGCCCATACAGTGCTTGGACAAATTATCAGCAAGCTTGAGGGCAGGGTAGCTGAGATTGAATTAGAAGAGCCACAGTATAAAGGTCATTAAAGGGGAGATAAAAGTGGAAAATATAACTCTAGTCTTAATTCAAACAGTGGGTGTTATAATTCTCTTGTTTTTAGGGACTGTCATAGTAGGTAATCGCCCGATTAGCAATGCAACTACCTTTGAATTTATATCTTTTGCTGCCATAGCTATAATAGCTGGTATGTTAGCAGTTGGGGCTATACCTGTAGAGGCTGGATTAGTGGCAATTATCTTGTGGGGAGCAGGTTTAGTGGCTTATAGTTATGCATTAGCCAAGTATCCTTATTTCAGGCAACTGGTTGCTGGTAGTGAAACTGTTATTATCAAGCAGGGCAGGGTACTGGAAGATAACCTAGCAAAATCTAAGATGACTCCCCAGATGCTTCTAGAAAAACTGAGAGCTAAGAATATTTTTAATGTGGCAGATGTGGAGTTTGCTGTGTTAGAGCCAACAGGAGATGTAAATGCGTTAGTAAAATCTGAAAAAAAACCACTTACACCAAAACACTTGGGCATACAGGTAGCTCCTCAAACTGAGCCACAGGCAGTAATAATTGATGGAAGTGTTGTAGATAAAGGTCTAAGGGCTCGGGGTTTAACCAGGAGTTGGCTCAATGAGCAGTTGGATAAACTGGGAGTTACCATTGATAATGTGCTGTTAGCCCAGGTAGATGCCTATGGAGAACTGTATGTAGATTTGTTTGATGATCAGATTAAGTTACCTAAGCCTCAAGTTAAAGAAATGCTTTATGCCACATTGAAGCAGGCTCAGGCTAGTCTTGTTAGCTTTTCCTTAGAAACCGATAATCTTGACGCAAAAAAAATGTATCATGAAGAAGCGGAAAGACTTGAAAAAATTATTGAAGATATTAAGCCATACTTGTTAAGGTAATGGGGTGAATCTAGTGGCCAATAAAAATAAAAAGAATTTAACGTCAACTCAACAACAGTATCAGAAGTTCGCAAAAGTTAGAGAACCCAAACGACCTGTACTGAAAAACTGTTTCAATGCCTTTTGGGTAGGAGGAACAATATGTGTATTTGGTCAGGGAATCCAGATGTTTTATATAGAGTACTTTAAATTTACTGAGCAAACAGCAGGAAACCCTACTGCAGCAACAGTTATATTCATTGCAGTAATGCTTACTGGTCTAGGAGTTTATGATCATGTGGCCCAATGGGCTGGAGCGGGAACGGCAGTTCCTGTTACGGGTTTTGCTAATGCTATGGCATCTGCAGCTATTGAGCACAGAACTGAAGGCTATGTGCTTGGGGTTGGCGGGAATATGTTCAAAATAGCCGGACCCGTTATTGTCTACGGAGTTTTCGCAGCCTTTGTAATGGCTATTTTAGTTACTATTTTCCAAGGACTGGGGGGAGCCTAATGACAGCAGATATTTTAGTCGGTCATAGTACGTGGCAGTTTCCTTCTAAACCGGTAATTGTCAGTACAGGTGTTGTGGGAGGCCCTTTTGAAGGGAAAGGAAACCTAAGCGACAGTTTTGATATATTATATGACAATATCTGGATGGACCAAAAGAGTTTTGAAAAGGCTGAAAAGTTAATGCTAGAAGATGCTTGTCAAAAGGCTTTGGATAAGGCTGGAGTAAAAAAGCAAGATGTGAATTTTTTTATTGGTGGGGACCTAATGAATCAGATTATAAGTAGTAGTTTCGCAGCTAGAACCCTGGAAATACCCTACGTTGGTATTTTTGGAGCCTGTTCAACATCTATGTTAGGGTTAGCCGTGGCAGCTCAGTTTGTGGAAAGTGGAGCTGCAAGGTATGCAATCACTGGTACGTCTAGCCACAATAGTTCAGTGGAAAAGCAATTTCGCTACCCTACAGAGTACGGGGGGCAAAAACCCCCGACCGCACAGTGGACTGTTACTGGGGCCGGCGCGGCACTTGTTGCTCCTGAAGGCGATGGACCAAGGGTTACAAAAGCTACTATCGGAAGAATTGTAGATATGGGATTAAAGGACCCCTTTAATATGGGGTCGGCAATGGCTCCTGCAGCGGCTGAAACCATCCAAGCACACTTTAGAGAAACAGGCCTTGACCCTAGTCACTATGATGTGATAGCTACAGGAGACTTGGGAAGAGTTGGGCACAAGATTTGTGCCGATTTATTAGCAGAAAGTGGGACACCACTTCCTGAAGATCAGTTTACCGACTGTGGGACACTAATATACAGAGAGGATCAGCCTGTGTTTGCGGGAGCCAGTGGGTGTGCCTCAGCGGCAGTGGTTACCTATGGACATTTTATGGAATGGTTAAAAACTGGAAAAGTAAAGCGGATACTGGTGGTCGCCACGGGAGCGCTCTTATCTCCATTATCCTATCAGCAAAAAGAGAGTATTCCTTGTATTGCTCATGCAGTCTCTATAGAAATGGATTAAGAGGTGAATTAATATGGAACAATTTTTCTGGGCTTTTGTTGTGGGAGGAGCAATTTGTGTAATCGGACAGGTGATGCTAGATGTTTTTAGATTAACCCCAGCTCACACATTAACTACACTAGTGGTTGCAGGAGTAATCCTAGGAGGCTTAGGTCTCTATGAACCTTTAATAAAGTTTGCTGGTGCTGGTGCCACAATTCCCATTACTAGCTTTGGGAACTCACTTGTCAAAGGAGCGCTAAGTGAAGCTGAAATGCATGGACTAGTGGGAGTAATTACTGGAATATTTGAAGTGACCAGTGCAGGTATATCTGCAGCTATTATATTCTCGTTCATAGCCGCATTAATTTTTAAAGCTAAGGGCTAAAAAAAAGTTGAAATTAATCTAAATATTGGTTAAAATGAAAGTGGCAAATTAATATTCTGTCAAAGGCAAAACTGTTGAAAGGCAGTGACGCAAAACTATAGGGTCTAACGTCGTAAATGACTAAGACAGCCAGTTGCCAAAATATCAAAAGAAACAGATTAAGGCTATATACATGTGTATGGCTGCATTAATCTGTTTTCCTTTTGCCACAAAGGAGGGAAACTCTAGACATAATTAATTATTAAATCACCAATAGGAGCAATAAAAACTAAGGGGGAGTACGTCTTTTGAATATTACAAACTACTTTGACACAGACAAACACAACGGGAAAACATACATAAAGTTTAAAGTAAAGAGAAGGAATAACGGTGTTAAGTGTGATGCAAAACTTTTTCTAGGAAACAACTTATTGATTATAGAAAATCAGAAGTTTTTACTATCAGATGCGGAGGATTTGAGGAGAATTCAGAGAGATTTCCAAAAAAGAATTATAACTGCTAAAAAGGAACTAAAACTATATCCCTATGAAATAAAACACTATTTGCAGCGTATTTCTCAGTTTAAAACAATGGGAAGCAGGATAGCAGCGATATAAGTACTATAAACTGTGGTTGACTGTAATAATTGACCACAGTTTTTTTGTATTCACCTAACTCTAACTTGTTGCATGTAGCGGAATGCTATCATAGCTCCCACTGCAAAACCTCCAATATGAGCCCACCAGGCTACTGGTTGTGTTCCCTGGGTAGAGCTTAACACATTAATAAATTGAAGAACAAACCATAGGAATAAAAAGTATACAGCTCTAATTCTAGTGACTGTAAAAATAAAGCCTAAAAATACCAAAGCTTGTACCTTGGCTTTAGGGTACAATAGAAAGTAAGCACCGAGGACACCTGCAACTGCCCCACTAGCACCAATAGTTGGAACTGTTGAAGTGGGATTGGTCAGAATATGAAAAAAGCTTCCGGCAACTCCTGCTGTGAGGTAAAAGACTAAAAAGCCTAGATGTCCTATTCGATCTTCAATATTATCACCAAATACCCACAAATAAATCATATTTCCAAACAGGTGAATAATGCCTCCGTGTAGAAACATAGCAGTGAAAAGTGAAATAAAGGGGAAAAGGCCTCCCAGTAATATCTGAAAAATAGATATCCCTGTGAAATCAGCAGGTACCACTCCGAAAAGATTTATTAAATTGTGAAGTTGATTCTCAGATAAGGTAAACTGGAAGATAAAAACTATAACATTTATAACGATTAAAGAAATTGTCACATAAGGCGTTGACTCTGAAGCGATGCTATCCCTAAGTGGAAACAAAGTATTGACCTCCTTAGATAAAGCAAATGGTATATAAAATACTATCTTTAGTATGCTACTGAATAGAGGGATGATACATGAGAAATAATTTAATAGTTACTGCAGTTTTATTTCAGGCAATATTAATAGCTGCAGCACAGCTTATATATTATTTTGCTTTTGGAGCAAACATATTCGAAAACACAATAATTGGGCTGAGTCAAGTGAAGAATTATTTTATAGGGACTTTTGCTGGATTTGGCGTTTTTGTGCTTGTTTATCTGCTTTATCTGAAATTACCTAGCTTTCGGGCGTGGGGGCAGCGACAAGTAATGCCGATGCTCAAGAGTTTTTCTACATCAGAGCTTTTAATTATGGGTATTACAGCAGGAATTGCAGAAGAAATCTTATTTAGAGGTGCACTACAACCAATACTGGGTATCTTTATTACCAGCTTGTTGTTTGGAATTGTACACTATTGGTTTAAAAAAGAATTGCTGCCTTATGGGATTGCGGCTTTTTGCATTAGCATTTTGTTAGGGTGGAGTTATGAGGTAAGTGGCAATTTGATAGTACCTATTGCTATTCATTCGGTATATAATGTATCGGTAATATTGGCGATAGGTCGAGGACTTTTTGATTAAATTGTAAGGATATTGCATATAATACAAATGTATGTTATTATTTTCTATATGTTAACAAATGCTGTAAATAACAAAGGGGGTAGATTGATCTGCTAGGATTAGTAATTGCAACAAATGCACTTATAATGGGTTATGTAGCTTTTTATGTGGTAAAGCGTTTAGAAAGTGATACCCAAACCAAATAAAAATTAAATAAAAATCCTCGGCTCATAGAAGTCGAGGATTTATTTTTTTACTAGAATGTTGGAACTACAACACCTTGCCATGTTTCTTCTATTAGCTCTCTTACAGCATCAGAAGTAAGGACTTCATTTAATAGCTGGATTTTTTTCTCAGTTTCATTGCCTTCTTTAATAGCAACTACATTTGTATAGCGATGGTCTTTATTTGAGGAGTTATCTTCGAAATAAAGAGCGTTATTAGCTACATCAAGTCCTGCCTCTAGAGCGTAGTTGCCATTGATAACGGAAAGCTCCACATCATCTAAAGCTCTAGGTAGTTGTGCCGCTTCCAATTCTACAAAATTTAAATTTAATGGGTTATCAGCAATTGTATAAACAGTAGCTTCAGTTATGCCAATTCCATCTTCAATAGTAATAAGGCCTGCTTGTTGTAACAAGAATAATGCTCTAGACCCATTTGTAACATCATTGGGAATAGCTACTGTAGCACCGTTAGGTAAAGCGTCTAAATCATCAACTGTCTTAGAGTAAACTCCCATAGCTTCAAAATGAACATTTATAAATCCAATAATACCCAAATCTCTGGTTTCATTTTCATTCTGTAAATAAGACATAGTTTGAAAGTAGTTAGCGTCTATTTCACCAGAAGAAAGTGCAATATTCGGAGTAATATAATCTGTATATTCTTGAACTCTCAGTTCAATACCATTTTCAGCTAGTAAAGGCTTAATTTCGTTTAACAATTGAGCGTGAGGAACTGGAGTTGCACCAATTGTCAGTGTTTCTAAATCGTTGTCATCACCTGATGAGCTACAGCCTACAATACCGAAAAGTAAAGCAACAGAAATAAGGATAAGTACGAGTTTCTTGTTTATCATTATAAAAACCTCCAATTATTATTTTTTGTTTAGGGATGTTGCAGTTTTTTCACCTATAAGCTGAATTCCTTGAACCATAATCACTAATAAGACTACTGTAATCAGCATAATTGTTGAATCGTAGCGGTAATATCCATATCTTATTCCTATATCGCCTAAGCCTCCACCTCCCACAAACCCTGCCATGGCTGAGTAGCCAATTAGGTTCACTGTAGTAATGGTAGCCCCTAAAATTAAAGAGGATAAGGACTCCGGAAGCAGTACCTTAAATATAATTTGCAGTGGAGTTGCTCCCATTGCCTGGGCTGCCTCTATAAGACCCTTTGGTACTTCCAAGAGGGAAGTTTCTACCATTCTAGCAACAAAGGGGATAGCGGCTATAGTTAAAGGAACAATAACCCCCTTGATTCCGATGAAAGTACCCATTAACAACTGAGTAAAGGGGATAAGGGCAACTAATAGTATAATAAAGGGTACTGAACGCCCTAGATTAACTACTGCTCCTAGCAAGCTATTTATCAATTTGTTTTCTAATATGTGCCCCTTCCTTGTAATAACAACAATAACTCCTAGTGGTACCCCGACTAAGTGAGATAGAATGACGGATACTCCTACCATTAGAATAGTTTCCCAGGTTCCAGTCAACATTATTTGCACTATAGTATCAAAACTCATTATGAACCCTCCTTGAAGTCAAGACCACAGTAATGATAAAAGGTTTTAACAAATTTTTTAGCAACCTCAGTTTGGGGTTCTGTGAAAACCTTTAAGACCGCAGCTTCTTCTACAATGTGGCCATTGTCAATTATTGCTACTCGGTCACAAATATCCTTAATAACGTGCATTTCATGAGTAATGATGACAATAGTTAAACCAAATTTCTTGTTTATATCTTTTAATAAACTCAAGATTGATTGAGTTGTTTCTGGATCTAACGCAGATGTAGCTTCATCACATAATAATACCTTAGGTTCATTAGCTAAAGCTCTAGCGATACCTACTCGTTGCTTCTGTCCACCACTTAACTCACTGGGATAGGAAGAAGATTTTTCACTTAATCCTACAAGACTTAAGAGCTCATCAACGCTAGTTTTTATTTCTTCTTTTGATAGCCCAGCTATTTCTAGAGGGAAAGCTACGTTTTCGTAAACTGTACGTGAAGAAAGCAAATTAAAGTGCTGAAAAATCATGCCTATTTTTTTTCTCGCTTCGCGAAGTGCTTTATCATCTAGTTTTGTGAGGTCACAGTTATCTATTAGAACTCTTCCAGAATTGGGTTTTTCTAATAAGTTAATACATCTAATTAAAGTGCTTTTGCCAGCACCGCTAAGACCCATAATGCCATAAATGGTGCCCTTATCAATGCTTAAATTAACTTGGTTTAGGGCTTGTACAGTGTTCTTTTTTGCAGTGTAAACCTTACTAACTTGTTCTAATTTAATCATAAAAAAACCTCCCTATCCAAGCAGATAGAGAGGTTGTGTGATCAATACAACCAAATCCCTTATCTGCCAGGAAATATAATTCCTGCAGGAATTGGCACCGTGTCTATGTTAGATCGGTTGCCGGGCGTCATCGGGCCAGTCCCTCAGCCTACTCTTGATAAGAGTTGTAAAGCGCTTTTTAATTTAATTATAATATTAGCATTAAAGGCAACCAAAAGTCAAGGGTTAATGTAATAAATATTAACTGGATTTTAATGGGTATAATATATATTATGCAGGATTTTTTATCTCTTTACAGAATTAAAGTATTAAATTTAGGAGGTGTTTTTCTGTGACATATAAGAGTAAACTTAAAGGTGAATTTATAGATTCGCTTTTTGAAGCTATTATGCTATTAGAAAGCGAAGAAGAGTGTTATCGGTTTTTTGAAGATATAGCAACTATAAGTGAACTTAAAGCACTGGGTCAGCGGTTGGAAGTGGCAAAAATGCTGGAGCGAGATTGTACATATACTGAAATAGCAGAAACAACAGGTGCAAGTACAGCAACTATTAGTAGGGTTAAACGTTGCTTGAACTACGGAGAAGATGGATACAAGCTTGTTTTATCAAAGCTAAAAGACAAAGAAAACAAATAATCAGTTGACAGGGTACTGCAAAGGTGATATATTTATCATAATAACGCTTTAACAAGTTAAAGTAATGGAGGGGTAAAATGAGCGGAGAAGTAGGAGTTGAAGTGCCACCAGGTGTCAAGGATCTGCTGCCCTGGGAAGCAAAGAAAAAGCGAAAGCTAGAAAATGAATTTGCGCAAGTGTTCTCCAGTTGGGGGTATGACGAAGTTGTAACTCCAACCTTTGAATATGACAAGTCACTAGTTACAGATACTGGAGAAGATGTTAGTCAGCAAATGTATAAGTTTTTTGACAGAGACGGAAAGATATTAGCCCTAAGACCTGATATGACTACACCTATTGCTAGGTTAGTGACAACTAGACTAAATGAAGAGAAGTTTCCTCAAAGACTATTTTATCTGGCAAATGTATTTAAATATGAAAACCCTCAAGCTGGTAGGCAACGAGAATTCTACCAAGCTGGAGCTGAGTTGATTGGTAATCAAGGCCCTGCAGCAGATGCTGAAATAATAGCCCTAGCAGCTAGCTGCTTGGAAGTTGCAGGTTTAAAGAATTTTAAGATTGGAGTTGGGCAAATCCAACTTTTCAATGGAATAATGGAGCAGTTGAATTTACCTGAGGAAGATATAAAAGCTATAAAAAAGGCAATAGGTAAAAAGGATTTAGTGGGGTTAGAAAAATTAGTATATAATCTAAATATATCCTCACAAGAACAAGAATATATCCTCCTCTTACCTGAGTTGCATGGCAACAGGGAAGTTATTGATCTTGCAGAAAAAGCTAATATCAATGACAAGACAGATAAAGCTCTAAAAAACCTGCGAGAAATATTCAATATTCTAGAAGCTTACAAAGTAACGGACAAAGTAATGGTTGATTTTGGTGTACTCAGAGGCTTCGATTATTATACGGGAGTTGTTTTCGAAGGATACACTGAGGGATTAGGGTTTCCCATTTGCGGTGGTGGCAGGTATGACAACTTGTTAGGAAAGTTCGGAATGTCTCAGCCTGCTACAGGTTTTGCAGTGGGACTTGAGCGCATCTTTCTTGCAAAAGGAAACAGCGGAGATGACTGCCAGGAGAAAATTCAGGTTCTCAAGGGAACAGATTATACTGAACTAATTCAGAAGGCTATGGAAATGAGAAAAAAAGGTGAAAGAGTAAAAGTGGAATTAGATTGAGTATCTAATACTTAAAGGCCTTGGCCTTTAAGTATTTCTTTTAAATATATTAGGAGTGGAGAAAGGGTGATGAAATTGTTGACAATTGCCTTACCGAAGGGGAAACTTTTTAAGCCTGCAATAGAGGTGTTAGCGGCAGCTGGATTGCCAGTAGAGTTCTTATTAGATGGAGATTCTCGAAAACTTGTATTTCAAGATGATGATACTCAAGTGAGATATATGATATGTAGACCCACTGATATCCCAACCTTTGTGGAATATGGGGCAGCAGACTTGGGAATGGTGGGAAAAGACACAATAGTAGAGCAGGCTAAGGATGTAAGCGAGTTAGTTGACTTGGAATTTGGCTACTGCCGTTTTGTAGTAGCAGCACCAAAAGCAAAAATTGAAAAGAATCCTGATCTTAAAAGCTATAACTATGGCCGGGTAGCCACTAAATTTCCAAAAGTAGCTGCAGATTTCTTTAAGGAAAAAGGAATGCAGATGGAGATAATCAAACTTCACGGCAATATAGAGTTAGCTCCTGTAGTAGGTTTATCTGATTTAATAGTTGATATTGTGTCTACAGGAAAAACTCTAAAGGAAAATGATTTAGTTCCTGTAGCTGAAATATTTAGTTCAACTACCAGGTTAATAGCTAACAGGGCCAGTAGTAGAATGAAATATCAGCGCATCCAACCCTTGGTGGCTAAAATAAAAGAATATATGGATAAAAGGGAGAGTAATAAAAATGATTAAAGTACTGGCCGCAAGCGATGACAGAGTAGAAGAGCTTTTAGCATATAACGAAGATTATGATCAATATGAGCAAAGTGTGGATGAAGTGTTAAAGGCGGTTAAAGCTCAAGGTGACAATGCGGTTTTTCAGCTTACTGAAAAATTTGATGGAAGTATAATTAACCAAAAGAACTTTAAAGTAAGTCAGGAAGAGTTTCAACAGGCTTATGAGTATGTAGATGAGAAGTTCTTAGGGGCAATTAGAGAAGCTGTTTCGAGTATTACAGCGTTCCATAAAAAACAATTGCGTAACTCTTGGCTAGAGCCTGAGGCAGATGGAACTATAATGGGACAGATTTTTAGGCCCATTAGCAGGGCAGGGATCTATGTGCCAGGAGGAAGTGCTAGTTATCCATCTTCGGTTATTATGAACGCGGTTCCAGCAAAAGTAGCAGGAGTTCAGGAAATTGTAATGGTGACTCCGCCAGAGAAAAATAGCAGTAGTGTTAACCCTTATACCTTAGTAGCAGCTAAAGAAGCTGGTGTAACTGAAATTTATAAGATGGGTGGAGCTCAGGCTATTGCCGCTTTAGCTTATGGAACGGAAAGTGTAAGTAAGGTGGATTTGATTACAGGTCCGGGAAATATATACGTGACTTTGGCCAAGAAAAAAGTCTACGGGATTGTTGAGATAGATATGTTAGCCGGCCCAAGTGAGATAGTAATAGTTGCTGATAAGGAAGCAAGCCCCAAATATGTGGCTGCCGATTTGTTATCTCAAGCGGAACACGACCCCTTGGCTGCAGCTATTCTGGTAACACCGGCTAAAGAACTTGTAGCTAAGGTACAGGAAGAGCTTAAATTACAACTAGACCAGCTTTCCCGAAAGGAGATAGCTCATCAGTCTCTGGCAGATAGGGGAGCAATTGTATTAACTGAGGATTTAGATGAGTCATTTAAAATAGCAAATATCTTAGCACCTGAACACCTGGAACTTTTGATAAAAGATCCATTTGGCAACTTAGGTAAAGTTGAAAATGCTGGGGCAATTTTCTTGGGAGAAAACTCCCCTGAGCCAATCGGTGACTATATAGCTGGGCCTAATCACGTTTTGCCAACAGGTGGTACAGCAAAGTTTTATTCGCCCTTAAATGTGGATACCTTTATGAAAAAGAGCAGTGTTATATCCTATTCAAAAGAAGCTTTAAGACAAAAGGGGGAACAGGCAATAGTTCTGGCAGAGCGAGAAGGTTTAACTGCCCATGCCAATGCGGTTAAAATTAGAATAAAAAATAAAATTTAAAAATATTCTTTCATCTTAACAAAGGATTCAGATGAAAATTGACGAAAGCAGGTGGGAGAAGATGACAGAAAAACTGAGAATAAGTAAGCAAAGTAGAGAAACATTTGAGACAAAGATAAATTTAGAATTAATTTTGGATGGCAAAGGAACTAGTGAGGTAGAGACAGGGATAGGTTTCTTTGACCATATGCTGACTCTTTTTGCAAAGCACAGTCTAATGGACTTAAAGGTAAATTGTAAAGGTGATTTAGAAGTTGATGGACACCATACAGTTGAAGATGTGGGAATTGTTCTAGGAATTGCTTTAAGTGATGCTTTGGCAGATAAGAAGGGAATTAGGCGTTATGGATCAGTGATGTTACCTATGGATGAGACGTTGATTATCTGCGCAGTAGACTTAAGTGGCAGACCCTACTTAGCCTGTGACTTATCTCTGGATCGAGATAAGGTCGGGGACTTTGACACTGAATTGACAAAAGAGTTTTTGCAAGCTTTTGCTTACAGTGCTAGAATTAACCTCCATGTAAAACAAATTAGCGGAGACAATTGTCATCACATAATCGAAGCAGTGTTTAAGGCATTAGGACAAGCTACTAGACAAGCTGTAGAGTACGATGCCAGAATAGAGGGAACTTTAAGCACTAAGGGTTCGCTAAGCTAGTTTAGGAGGAATATGAGTGATAGCAATTATTGACTATGGAATGGGAAATTTGCGCAGTGTAGAAAAGGCCATTGGTAAGGTTGGGTATGCAGCAACTGTAACAAGTAATCCAACAGTAGTAAAAAGAGCAGACGGAGTAATTCTTCCAGGCGTGGGAGCCTTTCCAGACGCTATGGATAACTTGCGTGAAGCTCGGATGATTGATGCAATTGAAAACATCATAGCAAAAGAAAAGCCATTTTTGGGAATTTGTTTGGGGCTACAATTGCTCTTTACTACAGGTGAAGAGAATGGTTTGTACCAGGGATTGGGGATTATAAATGGAACTGTAAAAAAGTTGCCTGCAGGAAAGAAGATACCCCATATGGGATGGAATCAGGTGGAGATAGTAAACAACAATCCACTCCTGGCAGGGATACCTAATCAGAGTAATTTTTATTTTGTTCACTCATATCATGTGCATCCAAAAGAAGCAAGTAAAATAGTCACGACTACTGATTACGGAATTAAGTTTCCATCTATAGTAAATTACAAAAATATATACGGTATTCAATTTCATCCAGAAAAGAGCTCTACGTTAGGCTTGCAAATTTTAAAAAACTTTGGGGAGTTGGTGAATGAATGTTAATAATACCAGCAATTGATTTGAGGGCAGGTAAGTGTGTGAGATTAATCCAGGGGGATTTGAAGCAAGAAACGATTTTCTCCGATAATCCTGTTGCAGTTGCAAAGGCGTGGGAGGCCAAGGGAGCTAAGTATATCCACTTAGTAGATTTAGATGGTGCCTTTGCTGGTTTTCCTAAAAATTTAGATATAATAAAGGAAATAACAAAAGCTGTAAGTGTACCTGTACAAGTGGGCGGTGGAATTAGGTCAATAGAGACTATAGAACAGATATTATCTGCGGGAGTTGACAGAGTAATACTAGGAACGGTAGCAATTGGAAACCCAAACCTAGTGAAGGAGGCTTGTAGCCACTTCGGAGAAAAAATTGTTGTGGGTATTGACAGCAAGGACGGCCTTGTGGCCATTGAGGGCTGGGAAGCTACTGTAGAAAAGACAGCTGTGGAGTTAGCTATAGAAATGAAAGAATTGGGGATTGAGCGAGTTATATTTACCGATACCAGGAGAGATGGTACACTTAAAGGACCTAATTTGGAAAGCACTAAAGAACTAGCCCAAGAAGCGGGTATTAAAGTGATAGCTTCTGGAGGGGTAGCTAATCTACAGGATTTGGTAAACTTGAAAAAACTTGAACAGTATGGTGTTGAAGGGGTAGTAATGGGGAAAGCCCTTTATACTGAGGCAATAGATTTAGAGGAAGCACTTAGAATAGCTGATGGAGTTGAGTAAAATGCTTGCAAAGAGGATAATTCCTTGTTTAGATATCAATAAAGGACGAGTTGTAAAGGGAACTAACTTTGTCAATTTGCGAGATGCTGGTGACCCGGTAGAGCTGGCTTCTCTCTATGATAAAGAGGGAGCAGATGAGCTGGTATTTTTAGATATTACAGCATCTTCTGAAAACAGAGAGACCATTGTAGATGTGGTTAAGCGTACAGCTGAGCAGGTCTTTATACCATTTACTGTAGGTGGTGGATTGAGATCGGTAGAGGATATACGGAAAATTCTCACAGCTGGTGCCGATAAAGTATCACTTAATACTTCTGCAGTTAAAAATCCCAATTTGATTAAAGAAGCGGCGGAGAAATTTGGGAGTCAGTGTATTGTGATAGCAGTGGATGCAAGGAAAAAAGAAGGGGAAGATAGCTGGGAAGTCTATATCAGTGGTGGTCAAACTGCTACAGGTAAAGATGTGATAGAATGGGTGCAAGAAGTTGAAAGGTTAGGAGCAGGAGAGATACTCCTTACTAGTATGGATAGAGACGGAACTAAAGATGGTTATGATATACCCCTTACTAAGGCAGTAGCTGAAAGTGTCAACATTCCGGTGATTGCATCAGGTGGGGTAGGAAATTTAGAGCACATTCGAGAAGGTTTAACAGAGGGGATGGCAGATGCGGCTCTAGCAGCTTCAATTTTCCATTTTGGAGAATATACTATTAAAGAAGCGAAGAAATACCTTAAAGAAAATGGGGTGGTAATGAGAGATGCATATGAAGAGTAATTTGCGACAGGTAAACATAGGAAATATAGGGGAACTTAATTTTAATGTGCACGGTTTAATACCTGCTGTTGTTCAGGATGTGAGCACTGGTGAAGTCTTGATGTTAGCATATATGAATAAGGAATCTCTTACTAAATCCCTAGAAGAGGGCAAGACTTGTTTTTATAGTCGCAGCAGAGAAAAACTTTGGACAAAGGGAGAGACATCTGGCAACTATCAATATATAGAAAAAATTGCATATGACTGTGATGCAGATACACTGTTGGTCTTTGTAAATCAACAAGGAGTAGCTTGCCATTTGGGTACTAAGACTTGTTTTGAAACAGAAGAAACAGGAGCAGATGATGATGTTCAAGGATGTAATCTGGCAGAAGTAGTGGGTGATGTATTTGCAATTATAGAAGATAGGAAAGAAAAGATGCCCGAAGGCTCTTATACTACCTATCTATTTAACAAAGGATTAGACAAGATTTTGAAAAAAGTAGGAGAAGAAGCTGCAGAAGTTATTATTGCAGCAAAGAATGAGGATAAAGAAGAGCTTATTTATGAGGCTTCTGATCTAGTATATCATTTATTAGTATTACTATCGGCAAAAGGGCTAAGTCCTGAGCATATAGCTAGAGAATTAGAAAAGAGAAAATAGTAAATTCAATAGATATAGTTAGGCTAGTAGCTGCCACTCTCAGTGCAGGTGCTAGCTTTTTGCGTTTTAATAACTATAGCGGTATGCTATAATTATGTTGATTAGTATGAAGGAGTGAGAAAATGGAGCAACTAGACAAATTAAATCCACCCCAGAGAGAGGGCGTTGTGAATACAGAAGGACCAGTTTTAATCTTAGCAGGAGCAGGTAGTGGTAAAACTAGGGTTTTAACTCATCGAATTGCCTACTTGATACAGGAAAAGGATGTTTGGCCTAGCCAAATTTTGGCGATTACATTTACTAATAAGGCAGCGGCAGAAATGCGAGAGAGAGTGGAGGAGTTAGTAGGACTTGATGTTAACCACATGTGGGTCAGTACATTTCACTCGTGTTGCGTCCGCATATTAAGACGTGAAATTGACAAGCTAGGATATAATAGCAATTATGTAATTTATGATTCTAGTGACCAACAAACGCTGTTGAAAAACTGCTTAAAAGAACTAAATATTGATGATAAGAAGTTTCCTCCTAGGGCAGTTGGAGCAGCTATCAGCAATGCGAAGAACAAATTGTTGGAGCCGGACAAGTTTTCTGTGATGGCAGAAGACTACTTTGAAGAAATTGCCGCTCAGGTGTATCCGTTGTATCAAAGGAAACTAAAAGAGAATAATGCTGTAGATTTTGATGATTTGATTATGCTGACAGTGAAACTATTAAAACAAGAGCCTCAAGTTTTGAGCTACTATCAAAATAAGTTTAAATACATTATGGTAGATGAGTATCAGGATACTAATCATGCTCAATATCAGCTTATCAATTTATTGGCTCAAGGGCATAAAAATTTATGTGTGGTGGGCGATGACGATCAGTCCATTTATAAATTTCGAGGGGCCGATATCAAGAATATTGTGGACTTTGAAGAGGACTACCCCGATGCGAAAGTTATTAAATTAGAGGAAAACTACAGGTCTGTAGGCAACATCCTTGAAGCTGCTAATGCTGTGGTTACAAACAATGTGGGCAGAAAAGTAAAAAAATTATGGACTGCTAAAGAAGCAGGGGACAAGATAATTTATAAAGAGGTATTTGATGAACACGAAGAGGCTAGATTTGTGGTGCAAAATATTCAGAGGATACATCAGCTTGAGAATAAGCCTTATACTGATTTTGCTATACTTTATAGAACTAACGGTCAATCAAGGGTTTTTGAGGACTGGTTACGGAAACTGGGAGTGCCCTATCGAATATTTGGTGGACTGGGTTTTTATCAGCGCAAAGAAATAAAGGATATTATGGCCTACCTAAAGCTAATAGCAAATCCTGCTGATACAATAGCTTTAGAGCGGATTATAAATGTTCCCAAGCGAGGGATTGGAGATGCCAGTTTTGCCAAGCTAGAGGAATTCGCTTTAGTGGAAGGCATTACAGTTGGACAGGCTTTTGAGCAAGTAGAGCAAATACCTACTCTATCTGCCAGAGCAAAAAATGGCATGGGCGCCTTTAGAGATATGGTGGATAGTTTTAAAGCTAAACGGAAAGAACTATCTGTAACTGATTTAGCAGAAGAAGTTATGGGCGTTACGGGATATTTAGCAGAGCTCAAAGATAGCAAGGACCCTCAAGCGCAAACTAGACTTGAGAATCTGAAAGAATTCCTCTCAGTAACAACGGATTACGATAAGCACAATAAGGAAGGAAGTCTAGAGGACTTTTTGGCACAGATGTCCTTATTTACAGATATGGATCAGGATGTGGAACTGGATGACTACGTTTCGTTAATGACACTTCACACTGCTAAAGGACTGGAGTTTCCTATGGTGTTTCTAGTGGGAATGGAAGAGGGTATTTTCCCCCATTCCCGATCCATGGACGATAGTGCAGAATTAGAAGAGGAGCGCAGGTTATGTTACGTGGGTATTACTAGAGCAGAGGAGAAGATTTGTTTAACCCACGCTCAGACTCGGATGCTTTACGGAAGGCAGAATAATTACCTTCCCTCACAGTTCTTGCAGGAAATACCTAAAGAACTTTTTGCAGAAAGCACCAGTGCTAATAGAAATAGTAGTCCTACCAATAGGGACATTAAAGTTAGTCAGGCTGCTTTTGGTTCTAATGAAGAGCCACTATTTAACATCGGTGATAAAGTAGAGCACGGGAAATGGGGACGTGGGGTAATAGTCAGCGTGAAAGGTGAAGGCGGTGACGCAGAAATCAGCGTGGCCTTTCCCGATGTGGGAATTAAATCCTTATTGGCCAAGTACGCTCCTTTGAAAAAATTGAGTGTCTGAGGAGGTAGTACAAGTGGAGATAGAAAAGGCTAAGGTTGTGATAAAGCAGCTTAGAGATGAAATTAGGGATCATGATTATAATTATTATGTATTGGATAACCCTAAAATTTCTGATAGAGAATACGATAATTTGATGCAGAAACTGATAAATCTAGAGGAAGAATTTCCCCAGCTTGCTACAGATGATTCGCCTACAAAGCGAGTTGGAGGGGAACCCTTACCGGAATTTTCTACAGTAGAACATCGTGTTCCGCTATTGAGCTTAGCAAACGCCTTTGGCACTGAAGACTTACTTGATTGGCACCGCCGTGTAACTCAGGCAGTTGGTGAAGATACAGAGTATGTAGTAGAGCCCAAAATAGATGGGCTTTCTATAGCTTTAACCTATGAGAATGGCAGGTTTATCAGAGGTGCTACTCGGGGCGATGGTAATATAGGTGAGGATATTACAGCTAACCTAAAAACTATAGCTAATTTACCCTTGGTATTGCGGGAAGACATACCTATGCTTCAGGTTAGGGGCGAGGCTTATATGCCTAAGGGGGGCTTTGAAAATCTGAACAAAATTCGTGCAGAGAAGGGAGAGCCTCTATTTGCTAATCCTAGAAATGCTGCTGCCGGGTCATTGAGGCAATTAGAC
Source organism: Desulfitispora alkaliphila (assembly GCF_050433185.1). NCBI lineage: Bacteria > Bacillati > Bacillota > Desulfitisporia > Desulfitisporales > Desulfitisporaceae > Desulfitispora > Desulfitispora alkaliphila. The sequence continues at coordinate 37,143 of NZ_JBNPXS010000018.1, read as the reverse complement.
CCAAAGATAGCTGCTAGTAGACAGTTGCTCATATATGTTTACGTAGTACTATACCAAGAGGGGATGGATTTTACTTCTCACAGTAAGAGCTTAGATCAATTATCTCGATTAGGTCTACCTGTAAATAGAGAAAGGCTAGTGACAGAAGATATAGGCAATGTAGACGAGTATTGTCAGCAGTGGGTTGAGAAGCGGCATACTCTGCCCTATGAAGTTGACGGAATGGTGATTAAAGTTAATTCCCTGGAGCAGCAATATAAGTTAGGAGCTACAGCTAAAAGCCCGCGCTGGTCTGTGGCATACAAGTTTCCTGCTGACCAGGGGGAAAGCAAGATAGAAGATATATTTGTGCGAGTGGGTAGAACCGGGGTACTCACACCTACTGCAGTGTTACAGCCAGTGAAGTTGGCAGGTACTACGGTTAGCAGAGCAACCTTGCACAATATTGACTTTATTGAAGACAAGGATATTCACATAGGGGACTGGGTTTTAGTACAAAAAGCTGGGGACATAATTCCCGAAGTAGTTAAAGTACTTAAAGACAAGAGGACTGGTGAAGAGGTTGCATTTGAGATGCCCAAAACCTGCCCCGACTGTGGGTCTAATGTAGTTCGAATAGAGGGAGAGGCTGCTGCTAGGTGTACAGGCATGGTTTGTCCTGCTCAGCTGAGAGAGGGAATAACTCACTTTGTCTCGCGAAATGCAATGGATATAGAAGGCTTGGGGCCAGCGGTAGTTAGTCAGCTAATCGAAGAAAAGCTTATAGAAAATGTTGCAGACCTTTATTATTTAAACTTTGATCAATTAGTTCAATTAGAGCGAATGGGTGAAAAGTCAGCGCAGAATCTCCTGAACGCTATTGAAAAGAGTAAACAAGCCGGTTTAGATAGACTTTTGTTTGGACTTGGAATAAGACATGTGGGGGCAGGTGCGGCAAAAATTTTAGCCCGCCACTTTAACTCCATTGATGCACTTGGCAAGGCCACTGTTGAAGAATTGGAAGCAGTTTCTGAAGTAGGGCCCAAAATGGCAGAAAGCATAGTTAGATTTTTTGCAGACAGCAAGAATATAGAGGTGCTTAAATCCCTGCAAAATGCAGGAGTAAGGCTTGAGGAAGATGAGAAGCAAGAACAACTGGAAGGAAAGCTAGTAGGAAAAGTGCTAGTAGTTACAGGGACATTGCCAAACTTGAGTCGCACAGAGGCTCAGGAACTGATTGAAAGTGCAGGTGGAAAGGTAAGCTCTAGTGTTTCAAAAAATACAGATTATCTAGTGGCAGGTGCCAAGGCCGGTTCTAAATTGACAAAAGCCCAGGAGCTAGGAATTACAATTATAAATGAAGAAGAATTGTTAAAAATTACTGAGTAGAAATTTAGCTACTCAGTTTTTTTTTGCAGAATATTACAGGGCAAAGTGCAGAATAATATAAAAGTTACTGATACTAAAAAAAGGAGAGCGGAATTATGCAAAAAGGATCACTGATAAAGTTAGCTGCGCTTTGTGGAGTACCATTTATCATGGTTTTGGGAAACTCTATGTTAATACCAGTTTTTCCTCAAATGCAGTCTGATTTAGGTATAACTCAATTACAGGTAGGATTGACCATAACCCTTTTTTCCATTCCGGCAGGGCTGACTATTCCCATACTAGGGTTTGTTTCAGATAAAATCGGTCGTAAAAAAGTAATTGTACCTGCATTGATTTTATATGCTATTGGCGGGACAGTTTCTGGTTTGGCACCATTACTGATGGAGAACCCATATAATGTGCTTCTAGCGGGTCGAGTAATACAAGGAATAGGTGCAGGTGGGACAGGGCCCATTGCTATGGCTTTAGTAGGTGATATCTTTAAGGGCAGTGAGCGGAGCCAGGCACTAGGTATTATAGAAGCTGCAAACGGTATTGGCAAGGTGATTAGCCCCATAGTAGGAGCTCTGATTGGACTTATAATCTGGTATGCATTATTTTATGTATATGCCCTACTTGCAATCCCCATCGCTATTGGCGTGTGGTTAGCTATTAAAGAACCTCCATTGGAGACTAAGGACAGGACTTTTAAAAAATACGTGGGCAATATTACTACAATTTTTAAGCAAAAGGGAAAAACATTGCTGGGATGCTATGCTGCGGGTAGTGTGGTACTACTAGTTTTATTTGGAGTATTGTCATTTTTATCAGATGCACTTGAAAATGAATATGGATTAACGGGAGTAGTCAAGGGATTTGCTTTAGCAGGACCAGTGCTTGCTATGTCTGCCACAGCATTTTTATCGGGGAGATACTTGCAAAATCACATGAAAAAAATGAAAGAATCAATAGTTTTAGGGCTAGCAATGTCAGTGATTGCCCTAGCAATGATAACGGTTATTAAGAATGACATTGTATTTTTTGCAGGTCTCTTCTTTAACGGTGTGGGAGCTGGACTAGTATTGCCGGCGGTAAACACATTGATCACAAGTTCAGCTCCTCTAGAAGAAAGAGGGGGCATTACTGCTCTCTATGGTAGTGTACGTTTTTTTGGAGTTGCTGCAGGTCCGCCGGCATTTAGTTCTATGTTAGAGGTGAGCCGCATGTTTATGTTCGGTTCCGGTGCTGCTATGGTAGCGTTATCTCTTGCTCTAGCTGCTTTTACCGTAAACGAAAAGGAAATTTTTGATAATCAGGCAAAGGGAGAAGAGGGAGATAAAGTTGGAGATAAACAAGATAAGCAGGATGCACAAGATACGCAAGATAATGACAGGGAAGAAGAGAATAAAGTAAATTGGGCTCTTGCAGGTACGGTGTCAATAATAAAAAGGTTTATTCCGAAACTTAGAAAAAGAGAAGAGAACAAAGAAGAATAGGGTAATTTATTGGCAATTGGCCCTATTTTTTGTTATAATAGTTAAGATATATAGGTTTTAAAGATTTGAGAGAAAAAAGGAGTGAATAACATGGGTATTTCCAAAAAAGATGTAGAGCATGTAGCTATTTTATCAAGACTAGAGCTAACGGAAACGGAACTGGAAAAGTATACAACGCAACTTAACGATATACTGGGCTATGTACAGAAACTAGAGGAGCTTGACACTAGCAATGTGGAGCCTACAGCTCATGTGCTACCCTTGAAGAACGTTCTTAGGGATGACGTTGTTAAAGATAGCTTAGACCAAGATGAAGCATTTAGAAATGCTCCTGACAGTGAAAACGGCTTTTTCAAGGTACCAAAAATAGGATAGATTGACTAGGGTAGAGGAGGTATTAAAACAGTGGAACTACATAAGCTTACAGCAGCTCAAATGCAAAGACTGCTGCAGCAAAAAGAAGTAAAGGCTGAAGAACTAACAGAAGCTGTCTTCAATCGCATTGAAGCAGTTGAAGGACAAGTAAAAGCATTTGTTTATACAGACAAGGAGAAAGCGCTTGCTCAAGCTAAAGAGGTAGATAAAAAGATAGCCAATGGAGAATCCTTGCCACCTTTAGCTGGAGTACCAGCTGCTCTCAAGGATAATATTTGTGCAAAAGGGGAGCGGACAACCTGCTCTTCAAAGATGCTAGAACAGTTTGTACCACCTTATAGCGCAACTGTAACTGAAAAACTGGACGATTCTCATGTTGTAAGAACAGGGAAGCTAAATATGGATGAATTCGCCATGGGGTCTTCTACGGAAAGCTCCTATTTTGCTACTACTAAAAACCCTTGGAATTTTGAGAAAGTTCCTGGCGGCTCTAGTGGAGGAGCAGCAGCAGCAGTTTCTGCAGATCAGACAGTATTTGCTTTGGGCTCTGATACAGGAGGATCTATTAGACAGCCAGCTGCTTACTGTGGAGTGGTAGGTCTTAAGCCTACATATGGAAGGGTATCCAGATACGGTGTAGTAGCCTTTGCCTCTTCTCTTGATCAGGTGGGACCTATAACAAAGGACGTAACAGATAGTGCATTAGTTTTAAATGCTATTTCTGGCTATGATCAAATGGATAGTACTTCTGTAAATGTGGAAGTACCTGATTACACGAAAGCTCTTGTGAACGACGTAAAGGGCTTAAAGATAGGTGTGCCCAAAGAGTTCTTGGGAGAGGGAATAGACCCAGGGGTTAGAACTGCTATAGAGGGAGCGATTGCAAAATATCAGGAACTAGGAGCAGAAGTGGAGGAGATATCTCTACCTCATACTGAATATGCGCTACCTGCCTATTATATTATTGCAACCGCTGAAGCTAGTTCAAATCTTGCTCGATTTGATGGTGTGAAATACGGTTTTAGAGCTGCTGAAGCGGAAAATCTTATTGAAATGTATAGCAAAACGCGCAGTCAGGGTTTTGGTGCGGAAGTTAAAAGAAGAATAGTACTGGGTACATATGCCCTCAGTTCAGGCTACTACGATGCCTATTACCTTAAGGCAATGAAGGTTAGAACATTAATTAAACAAGACATTGAAAAGGCACTGGAAAAGTATGACGTAATATTGACGCCAACGTCTCCTACTACAGCATTTAATATTGGTGAGAAAATGGATAAGCCTGCTTCCATGTACTTGTCTGATGTATGCACAAATACAGCTAACCTTGCAGGGATTCCCAGCATCTCAATTCCTTGCGGATTTTCTGAGGGGTTACCTGTGGGATTACAGCTAATGGGAAGAGCCTTTGGTGAAGCAGATTTGTTGAGAGTGGCTTATACATTTGAACAGAATACTGATTACCACACGCAAAAGCCTTCATTGGAGGTGATTGGATAATGACTACTGAATACGAAGTTGTAATAGGACTTGAAATTCACGCAGAACTGAAAACTAATACCAAGATTTTCTGCGGCTGTGCTAATAATTTTAATAGTGACCAAAATGAAAATGTATGTCCTATCTGTTTGGGTATGCCTGGAACTTTACCTGTTTTAAATAAAGAGGTTGTGGAACTGGCAACGCGAGCAGGATTAGCTCTAAATTGTAATATTGCTGAATTTAATAAATTTGACCGCAAGAATTATTTTTATCCAGACGTGCCAAAAAACTTTCAGACATCGCAGCTTGATTTACCTATCGCTCTGAATGGAGAAGTGAAGATTGAAGTAGATGGGGAAGAAAAGATAATAAGAGTTAATCGAGTGCATATGGAAGAAGATGCAGGCAAGCTAAGTCATCAAGGTAGTGAATTAATTACTGCCTCAGAGGGATCCTTAGTTGACTATAATCGGGGAGGGGTACCCCTTATAGAGATAGTATCGGAGCCAGATATGCGCTCACCTGAAGAGGCAAGAGCTTATCTGGAAAAAGTAAAGGCAATACTGGAATACACCCAAGTATCTGACTGCAAAATGGAAGAGGGCTCACTGCGCTGTGATGCCAATATTTCTTTAAGACCAAAAGGTGAGACTAAGCTGGGAACGAAAACTGAGATAAAAAATATGAACTCCTTTAAAGCGCTGCTAAAAGCTCTAGAATATGAAATTGAGCGCCAAGAAGATGTTCTTGATGAGGGAGAAAAAGTAGTACAAGAGACTAGATCTTGGGATGAAGCTAAAGGAGTTACTGTATCCATGCGCAGTAAAGAAGAAGCTCATGATTACAGATATTTCCCTGAACCAGATTTAGTACCAGTAGTTATCGAAAAAAGCTGGATAATCCAGATTAAAGAAAATCTGCCGGAGCTTCCTGATCAGAGGAAAAAAAGGCTAGTTCAAGAACTGGAGCTACCTGAATACGATGCTCAGGTAATAACTAGCTCTAAGGACTTGGCGGACTTCTTTGACCAATGCGTGAAAGAACACCATAATCCCAAGCTGATTAGCAATTGGATAATGGGAGATTTATTGGGATCATTAAATGCTGAGAACATGGAAATAGCTGATTGCAAAATTGAAGCTACTCAACTTGCCCAATTGGTTAAACTAATTGATGAGAATACTATTAGCGGTAAGATTGCTAAAAAAGTATTTGCCGAAATGTTTGAAACAGGAAAGGGCCCAAAGACAATAGTTGAAGAAAAAGGGCTAGTACAGATAACTGATGAAGGTGCAATTGCTGCTATAGTAGACAAGGTAATAGAAGCTAACCCTAAATCAGTTGAAGACTATCGCAGTGGAAAAGAGAAGGCTATTGGATTTTTGGTTGGACAAGTTATGAAAGAGACAAAGGGTAAGGCAAACCCAGGTATGGTAAACAAATTGATTAAAGACCGGTTATAAATAAACATTGTATTGTAAAAGAATACAATATACATTTTAATACAGAAGGAAAAAGCTCTAGCAGTATAGAAATTTCTTATAACTGAAACCTCTCCTCAAGTAAGTATCTGCTTATTTGAAGGGGAGGTTTCTTAAAAGAAAAAGTTTAAGGATGAGGTGAATAATTATGCAGTATAAGATAACGCTAATCCCTGGTGATGGGATAGGACCAGAAGTTACAAATGCCGCAGTAAAGGTGATTGAAGCAGCGGGGGTAAATGTAGAATGGGATATAGTAAATGCTGGCGCTGGTGTGATAGAAGAGGCAGGAACACCATTACCTGAAGCGGTACTGGAATCCATTAGAAATAACAAGATAGCCCTAAAAGGACCATTGACCACACCAGTGGGTAGCGGTTTTCGCAGCGTGAACGTAGCACTGAGAAAAGAATTTGACCTATATGCTAATGTGCGCCCTACTAAGACATTTGCGGGTGTTGAAAACAAGTTCGAAAATATTGACTTGATTATAGTCCGTGAAAACACTGAAGATTTGTATGCAGGTGTGGAACACATGGTAGGGAAGGATGCAGCTGAAAGTATTAAGATTATTACCAGAGAGGGCTCAACTAGAGTTGTCCGTTATGCCTTTGAATTAGCCCGTAAGCAAGGCAGAAAAAAGGTTACAGCAGTGCACAAGGCCAACATTATGAAGTGCAGTGACGGTCTATTTTTAGAGTGCTGCCGTCAAGTAGCAACTGAGTACCCTGATATTGAGTTTGATGATTCTATTGTAGACGCTATGTGCATGCGCTTAGTTCAGTATCCTGAAAATTATGATGTGATGGTATTACCTAACCTTTACGGCGATATTGTATCAGATTTATGTGCAGGTTTAGTAGGAGGCATGGGTATGGCACCAGGAGCTAATATTGGTAAGGATGTAGCGGTCTTTGAGCCTGTTCACGGAAGTGCTCCTGATATTGCTGGGCAAAACATATCAAATCCCCTTTCTACAATACTCTCTGGGGTAATGATGTTAAGACACCTAGATGAGCATGAAAAGGCTGACAATATTCAAACAGCTGTGGAAGCGGTTTTAGCTGAAGGGAAGGATGTAACTCCAGACCTAAAGGGGACTGCATCTACTGACGAAATGGCTGAAGCCATTATTAACAAATTAAAGTAAATTTATATAAGCCTCTATTAATGGATAAACTAATATCCATTAATAGAGGCTTTCTTTTTTATCTAAAGAGAGTGTAATTTATATTTGGACAGATACTGTTCATAATTTCAAGCCTGGACAGATAATCTTCATCTATGCTCTTTTCCCATAGTCCCTTTTTTAAAGCTTCAAAATGCTCAAGGTGTTCTTTAACTCGTTTTTCTGCATAGGGCGTTACTGTATTTGTTTTTATGATAAAGGGCCAATCACTACTTTGGGCCAGCAGCACCTCTCTAGCTGCCTGCTGAAGCGCTCTTGTTTCTATAGGTGAAGGTGTCTGAAAATATCTGGCCAGTTCGACCATATCCTGCACGGCGCTGTGGACTAAAGGATAAATCCACTTATTAGAATCATCTAACCAAACATCGGCATAACCATTAGCACCCCAACTAGAACTGGCTGGGTCAGCTTGCTGTAAAGTTAGGTTTTTATCCAAATAGTTAGAGGGGGTAATCAGTTCATAACTGCTTTGGTCACTTGCAACTTTTCGCATATAGTAATCCAGCCAGACTGGTCCCTCAAACCACCAGTGCCCAAAGAGCTCGGCATCGAAAGGTGACAGGATGACTGGTGGCAATTGCATATTGCGACTCAAATCTTCTATTTGCTTAACCCGTTGTTCCATGTAGTGTTGAGCGTGCATATCAGCTTTTGACTTGCCCCATTCTGGCTTGTATGGTTTTTTCGCCTCTGTTTTTCCTGTAATGCGATAGTATTTAAACCCAGTTTGAGTTCTCACGTCCCCTCCTGGGAGGCAGTTTGCTAGATATTTTAAAGGCAACTCATACCCAATATCCCGATAAAATTCTCGGTAATCAGGGTCGCCAGGATAACCTTCTTCGGCACTCCATACCTGCTTTGAGGATTGAGAATCTCGTGCAAAAACACAAAGGCCGCTGCTAGTGGCTACAGGTGCGAAAGAGGCGTACTTAGGCTGTGGGGTTGCATTTAACAAACCATGACTTTCCACAAAAGTGTAATCTAATCCACATTCGGTGAGCATAGCATCTAGACCAGGATAATAGCCACACTCTGGAAGCCACATTCCCCGTGGTAGTCTTCCCAATTGAGACTGATAGAGGTCAAGAGCACCCTGAACCTGTGCTTTTACACTTTGGGGGTACTCTTGATATAAGGGCAAAAATCCATGGGTAGCGCAAGTAGTTATGAGCTCGATTTTTCCCTTGTCAGCTAAATATTTAAAAGCGGTTATCAAATTATTATCATATTGTTTAAATGTAGCCTCTGCATGATGAAGCAACTCCAGATAAAAAGCAGCTAAGTTATAGTAAGCGGGGTCATCTTTATTTCGCTTTAGTTCCTTATGTGCTAATTCCTGGCTATTAACTATGGAAAATAAATATCGCTCTTGTAGCAACTTATCTGTAAGCATAGAAATTAGTGTAGGGCTGATTGAAATAGTTATTGAACCTTCTATGTTATCAGAAACTTGTTTATTCAATAGTCGAATTAGTGGTATGTAAGTTTCAGTTATTGCCTCATATAACCATCGTTCTTCAAGTACATCCATTGACTCTATGTGTTTTATATAGGGTAAATGAGCGTGAAGAACTAACAAATGGTATCCTTTACTCATGATTTCATCCTTTCCGTATGCACTTCAGAACTTTCACATTTTTCTTCTACATGCTTCCAAACTTCTGAAACTGGTTCCCACCCTTCAGCAAAGGTTCCTGTACTACTGGGTACAGCTATACTATTGGAAACTGCCATTTGTATAAAATCACCGGAGGGAGTTAGTTTCATTAAATAGGCGGTTATTATTTCGCCCTGAAAAGGTGACGCATCTAAATACCAATCGCAAGTATTATTATCATCTACAAAAATATCATATGGGTCACGGTTATCTGCTAACATTCTCAAAAGTAGTTTAGATGATCTCCAAGAGGCTAAGCCCCAATGTTTTTCAAAGTTTTCCACTTCATTAGGTCCCCATTTCCAATAGGCAAATATAGATTGGGGATTTTTAAGCATTAAATGGATCTCTGATAACTGGTTATGAGATTTGCCAGTAGTTTTTAGAAGCTCACTGAACTCACTTAGCTCACTACTAAATTCATTGATTCCATACTTGGAAATCTTGCCCTTATCAGTAGAGCGGTTGATATGATCAGACTTAGAGTACTCATCTATATCAGTGGGATGACTGCTATGATCGTCAAGCTTAGTTTCTTCATCTTGAACTGGATCGGATTTAGGTTTCCGCAAACCTTTAGGTATTAATGAACCCCTGCCAATAAACAAAACAACTGCAATTGCTCCAAGAATTAAAGCGAGCAATACAATAGGTAGACCGAAAATTTCCATTTTGTAACCTCCTAATGTAAAAGCTGAAAGTAAAATAGATACTATAGTTATTATTGGTAGAATGCATAAATTTTATTTGTGCTTTTGCACCAAGTGGCGGTATATTGTTTTTTTTAGATCATAAAGTTATAATTAGATGGTGTTAAATCTTATAGGAGTGATTAGGATTGAATAGTTTAAGCATTAAAAACCCCCAGTGGAACTTAAAGGATATTTTTATTATATTGGTTATTATCAATGTATTTGGGTTATCTTATGGAGCCTTTTTTGGTGAGCCGTTACAGAGTTTAATAGTTAGGATTTTGCCAGTAATTCCAGATGATTATATTACCTACTTCTTTATAGCCAGCGTTATTCAGACAACGCTTTTCGTAGGACTCAGCATTGTGTTTGCTGTTTGGATTTATGGAGGTAGGTTGTCTGATTTAGGAATTAATTTGTCTAACTTTGGTTCAAATATCATTTGGGGAGTTACTGGTGGTATTACGTTATTAGCGCTTGTCATGGGAACTGGAGCATTAATCAGTCATTTTTTTGCAGTGGAAGCAGAACCTCAGCCTTTTGCGGAGTTATTGTTTGAGATTGATAGTACAGGTGGGCTGATAATACCGTTTATTATGGCAGTGGTATTAGCTCCTATTGGAGAAGAAGTCTTTTTTAGAGGATTTGTTTATCCAGTTTTCAGGAGGATGTGGAGTTTACCTGTTGCCATGATTGTAAGTGGGATCCTATTTGCTTCATTGCATTTTGATTTAATAAGAGCTATCCCTTTAGCAGTTGGGGGGATAGGGTTGGCGTGGCTTTACGAAAAAACAGGGTCAATTGTGACTCCCATTATAGCCCACGCCGTCTGGAATGGAATAATGACAATTATGTTATTTACCACTTTGCAGATGTAAGCTATTTTATAAATACTTGATCCTCGCATTGGGCCAAGGAGTTCACTGAATACTTCTCAAAATGCTTACCAGTTAAATACCACTTCTTAGATTGAAACTTAAAGTTAGTAGAAAGCTTTTCTAGCCACTCAGAGGGGTGGTGACAATCGATAATTTCGATTTCGTTATTCGAAAATCTATAAGTTATAGTGGTGGCGGTTGTGACCTCTGGTTCGTACTCCGGCGAGAGTACTTTGCCAGCTCTTTTTAAATAAAACGTGTATTCTAAGGGATGCTTTTCACTGCGAGAAAACAACAGTAAGGTAGCATCTAGGTACTTTATATCTCTTTTTAACACCATATTTCCCATGGGGATATTAACATTTCGCCTTATGGGAATAGGTTTGTTGGTTATGGGGTCTTCTTTGAAATCTATAACTACCTCTCCAAAGCCAATAAATAGCAAGTCTTTGCTGTCTCGTTCGTATAATTCTACATAATAAAAGAAGTCATCAAAGGAGAGCTCCTCTTTGAGCACAAGTGAAGCTGGACAAGTAGCTGTTTCTATTTTCTCAGGTGGTCTCAGTCTTACTACTAGTGAGAGGCGCGCTTGAGCTAATATGGATGAAACTGATACATTTATATAGCTTGATAGGAAGGACAAGCTTCTCAACTTTGTGGGAGGAGGTATAATAGTTTGCAACAGTTGGTTGCGAACTGGATTTATGGCATATTTCAGCAACTGGCGGAAGAAGATTAACAATATAAGGGCACCTATAATGGGCAATAAATAAATAAAAGACTCAGGCCTCCAAGGGGGCTCAAAAGCTGATATTAGCATGGCTGACCAATTGGTTATGACGATGGCTATAGTAAAGTTTGTATAGTTTAATATGGTTTGGCTAGGCTTATCAGGTAGCATATACTGCATCTGATATTTTTGTAGAAGTTTAAACATTTTGCCTGTTAAGTTAATATCTTTGTGATAGGATAAATCCATAAATTCTTCTAAGATATCCTGTAGTCGTTCTACTCTTCTCTGGACAATCAGGGAAATAAAGATTCCAACAAAACCTAAGAGAGTGAGTATTCCACTATTTATAGCCAATAAAACTGGCAGGTATTTATCAAAATTAAACATATCAATTCCCCTTATGTTATTTCAAGTTCATGGCGTAACTGCTTACAAAGTCGGGAGCCTTCTATCCAAGCTATATCTTCAGCTTTTACCTCTAGGCTGCGCAATAATCTTTGCAGTCTGTGCGTGCTTAGCCCACTGTGAGATGCGCCCCTACCTAGACGCCCTAACTGTTTCCAAAAGATTTTGCAGCCATTATAATATTCCTGGTCTAATAAATAATGAGAAACAGGTGTAACTGTTTCAATTATATAACTCCAGATATGGGCAGTATAAATAAAAGAGCTATTTATACACCAGATAAAGATTAAGTAAATCCTATAGCTGTACATCTTACTGATTTTTTCTTGGTTATCTGCGTCTATGTATTCTACATAGCTTTTTAAAAGCTCATTTATACCTAGTTCTACGTGGTCTACAAAGTTATTGTTCGAGACAGTTATGATAATATTGAATGCAGCTACCAAAGGATCTTCTAAGGGGAGCTCATCAGTATTTTTTATAGTATCTTCACAGATAAAATCTACTTGTGAAAGGTGAATGTAATTGCTATCAGAAGATATAAATTCAGGCACTTTTACTAGTTCTTCCTTTAATTTTTTCATAAACTCTGAAGTTATCAGTAAGCTATCGGTCAAAGAAATCACCTTTTTAGTTTGTTTATTAAAATAGTATTGCTATATAACTAGTTAATATACTAAATTCACAGCGCAAAAGAGAGGGTAAAGAAATATGACACTAAAAGTGGGTAAAGAAGTTATTCTGACAATAGATAACCTGACAAATTCAGGAGCAGGGGTAGGACGAACTGAAGGGTTTGCACTATTTGTCCCCGGAGCTCTACCTGGAGAAAGTGTTAGGGTAAAAGTGACTAAAGTAAAAAAGAAATACGGCCAGGCAGAGTTGGTTGAGATTTTGCAGGAATCCGAGAACAGAGTGGAGCGCTTTTGTAGTGAAGGCCAATTATGTGGTGGGTGTCAGTTAGAGTATATGGATTACCAGGCACAGTTAGACTGGAAACAGGATATGGTAAGGGAAACCCTAAAGCGGATTGGTAAGATAAGTGAACCAAATGTATTGCCGGCGTTGGGAATGGAGAACCCCTTAGCCTATCGAAATAAAGTGCAGTTGCATTGTTCTGGAGGTGAGCAACTGGGATTTTATCAGGTTAGGTCGAAAGAGCTAGTTCCGTTAACTCATTGCCAAGCGGGGGCAGCGGAGTTTGGCCACATCATTCATGCTATTAACAGACTGCTTTCTGGTTACAGTTTAAAGTGGCTGAAGCATGTGATTCTCCGGCAGGGTAACTGCAACCAAGTGATGGTGATATTTGTAACTACTAAGGATGAGAGTGACCTGAAAGCTTTATCCAATGAGTTAATAAGTTTGGAGCAAACAGTAAGCAGCATCTACCACAATATTAATCCTAAGGCCGATAGATACAACATTTACGGGGAGTGCCACCTGATAACTGGTGATGAGTACATCCAGTTAGATTTACTGGGGTTGACTTTTCTGATTTCACCCAAGTCATTTTTTCAGGTAAATACAGAGCAGACAGCTGTGCTGTACCAGAAAGCGGAAGAATTTCTTCAGTTGAAGGGAAGTGAGCTGTTATTAGATGCTTATTGTGGAACGGGAACCATAGCCCTTTACCTGGCCAAAAGGGCAAAGGAGGTACTTGGCATAGAAGTGGTGCCAGAGGCTATTGGGGATGCGAAGAAAAATAGTGAACTTAACAAGATAGATAACGCCCAATTTATTACAGGAAAAGTTGAGAATGAGCTTCCAAGATTAGTAGAAAAGGGATACAGGCCAGATGCAGTAGTGCTAGATCCCCCTAGGAGCGGGTGCCACCAGCAAGTGCTAGACGCAGTAGCTAAGGCAAAGCCTCAGAGAATAGTATACGTTTCCTGTGACGTTGGCACATTGAGTCGGGACCTGAACATCTTACAGCAGCAGGGGTATGCGACGCAGGTAGTTCAGCCGGTGGATATGTTTCCGCATACGAGCCATGTGGAGGTTTGTTGTTGCCTTACAAGGGTAAAATAATAAACCGGAGGCCCGGCCATGCTTACTTTTTAGGAGCGAAAGACCAATGAATGTCGATATCTTCACCGTTAATAATTATACGGTCTATGAGGCTTCTCATTATGTGCCGCTTTTGCTCCATATCGGCTATATCCCAAAGCATAGGAATATCTGAAAGTATGGCCTTAATACCCTCGGTGTCAAAGTCGATAGAGGCGTCCTCTTTAACCTCACTTAATTGTTTTGACAAAGCCTTTTTTTCTTGATATAGTTTTTCTATCCTCTCGCTTACGATATCGAGGGGCATGGTTTCTTTTTGATATAGATCCATCAGTCGGTTAATTTGACGGTCTAGATCATCAATTTTTTTCTCTAGGATTTCGGTTTCTTGTATGGGCTGCCTTTTTGAGGCAGTCTCTTTTTTTAGCAGCTCTTCAAAATAGTTTTTATCAAAGGCTAGCTTTTTAATTTCCCCCTCGATGATAGGATCCAGCTTAGTAACATTCCAGTTTTTATTCTTGCAATTAGGATCCTTAATCATATGGCGGGCGGTTTTTCCCCGGGAGTAACAGGTGTAATACCTTAAATCGCCGCGGTTACGCTTTACATAGTACCGGGCCCCACAATTTCCGCAGTAGAGGAAACCCTGTAGCAAGGAGTTACTCTCAAAGACCTTTTTATAAATCTTTCTCTTTCTTTCCCGGATAGCTTGAGCCTCCTCGAATTGTTCCGGTGTAATAATAGGCTCGTGGGCGTTTTCAGTCACAACACCTTTATAGCGGATAATTCCAAGATAGATGTCGGAGCCTAACACACTTCGGATAGAGGAATTACTTTTCCAAGAGCCGTAACGGTTAGTATAGCCTTTTTCCTGCAGCGTCTGCGCGATTTTATCATCACCGGCGCCGCCAATATACATGTCGTAAATTTCCCGGACCTGCATAGCCTCATACTCGTTAACTATCAGCTTCCCATCTTCGTAGTCATAGCCGATAGGATAGAAAGGACCACCATGGAAAAGGCCGTCTTTTGCTCTCTCAATGCGGCCCATGAGTGACCGCTCCTTTATTTGTTCCCTTTCCAGCTGGGCGAATACGGATAGAATACCAATCATGGCCCGACCAAAGGAAGTACCAGTGTCGAAACTTTCATTCATGGAGACAAAGTCCACATTAGCCGGGAGGAAAACCTCCTCGATTAAATGGAGCGTATCCTTTTGGCTACGAGAGAGGCGGTCCAGCTTATAGACTAGAACGACGTTCACCTTGTCAATTTCTGATATTAATTTTTGTATAGCGGGCCTATCAAGAGAGGATCCAGAGACGCCACCGTCGATATAAATGTCATGGATAAGCCAGTCCTTAGCCTTGCAATAAGACATAAGCCTATCCTTTTGGGCTCCGATGGAATAACCCTCCATGGCCTGTTCTTGAGTAGATACCCTAATATAAATTGCAGCTTTTCTCATAAGTCACCTCCAATACGAACCCTGCTCATAGGAGCGGGGCTTTTTACTTTTCTAGGATAGTTTAGGCAGCTCGATAATATCCAGCTCGCCGGCCAGCCTATACATATGTTCACAGGGTACGCCTCGCTTTTTGAAGTCGCGGCAGGAGCAGCGGGACAGAGTGGTCCGGTATCTCTTACCATCAACAAACACAGCATAGCGGGCCTTTTTGTCAATTTCCTTTATGGCCAATTCACCAGAGGCGGCCCTAGATAATCGGGCTTGTTGGTCGTCGGATCCGGCGCAGGCTTCCCACTGGCTCCAAAGAACCTCGGACGGCGTCCTCATATACCGGATATCCCTCCGGAGCAGTAGCCAGACAAGGAACAGATAGGCCACAAAACTGGAAGCGAAAGAGCCGGAGTCCATATCACTAATACCCATGGCCACACTGACAAAGGCAAGGGCCACCAGCACCAGCAGGAACAGAGCGAACCTCCCGCGCTTAGAGATTGAAAACAAAGCCATTTCTATAACCTCCTTCCCCGGCGCTTAATCGGCGCCTTTTTCTTTCTTGCCAATGAGCTCATTCGCCAAGTGTTGGGCGATTAGCCTATACACATTATGGGCCACTTCATGGGCTGCCGACTCTATATCTCTTACAGAGCCTAGGTATTGATCGTAAAGATTGGCTGCGGCTCCACCGGAAGCCATAGCGGCCAGAAACTCTTTAGAAGTCATTTCGTAAAAATCGCCAAAGTTAAAGTCGGGATAAGCATTTTTAAGTGGCGATATACGCTTATAGGCCAGCTCCTGAAGCTCTTTCAGGTTTAGAAGAATATTCGAGTATAAATGCAAGCATTTACAGTTATGCGGTGCCGATAATTCAAGCTCTATCAGCTCGCGAACGACGGAAACTATTTCATTAACAGCCGGATCCGCTCCAATGTCTATTTTTGAAAAAATCTCCCTCGCCTTTTCCTCGCTCATATTTCGCCTATTGTTAGAAGCGCCAACAAGATAATCAACACTCACGTCAAAAAAATCAGATAGTTTTATTAGAGTTTTGAAATCGGGCTCCCGGCCATTTTCATAAGCAGAAACACTTTGAACAGAAACCTTTAACATGTCCGCTAGATCAGATTGATTTAACTCCTTCTCTTTCCTTAATTCCTTCAGTCTTTCAGAAAAAGACATACACCTTACCTCCTTTTTCAAATTCCAGTAATAGCATATTCATATTAACATTTTACAGGAATAATGTAAATAGGGTATTGACAAAATAATATTTCTCAATTATTCTATTAAAAAGAGAATTAACATCAACCATTACACGAATAAGGGAGTGAGAAAAGATGATCAGAGCTAAAGCAAAGGAATTGAAGATCGCAAGGATTAAGGCAGGCCTGCTTCAAAAAGAGGTAGCGGAAAAGATAGGCATTACAGCCAACGCATACGCTCAAATAGAAAGCGGCCGGAAGTCAACTAGCCCAAACACAGCAAAAGAGATATGCGAAACATTTTCAAAGACATTCGACAATCTCTTTATTCTCAACGAGTAACAACAAAAAGATAAGCCAAGAAAGGGGGTAAACAGAATGGCGGCAAGCAAAAAAAAGAGTTTTATGATTTATATAGACTACCGACAACACCTAGATTTATTGACAGACGAAGAACGCGGAAAACTTATCACAGCCCTATTTGACTACGCCGAAAGTAGAAAAATACCGGACCTTCCCGGAGCTGCAATGATGGCCTTTTCATTTATCAAAGCGCAAATGGACAGGGACGAACGAAAATACATTGAAAGGTGCGAAGTCAACAAGGCCAACGGAGCAAAAGGGGGCCGACCAGCCGAACCGAAAGAAACCGAGAATAACCGAAAGGAACCCATAGAAACCGAGAATAACCGAAAGGAACCCATAGAAACCGAGAATAACCCAAAAGAACCGAAAGAAACCGAACGGTTATTTGAGAAACCGAAAAAACCCGATACAGATACAGATACAGATAAGGATACAGATAAAGATAAAGATACAGATACAAAAGAGACTACTAAGGGGGACAAGCCCCCTGCAGCAGAAGCAGCCACCAAAGAGCCGGTACCATTTAAGAAAATACAAGAGTTATTCCTAGAAACCTGCCCTAGTTATCCAGCTATTAGAGCCATTAACGGCCAGAGAAAAAAAGCGGTAGCGGCAAGATGGAACGAGCATAAAGACATTGAGGTATTCAAGGCGGTATTTGAAAAGTCAGAGGCTAGCAGCTTTCTAAAGGGTCGCAACGAGAGAAACTGGGCGGCTACATTCGACTGGATGATGAAGCCTACAAACTTTCTAAAAATATTAGAGGACCTTTATCAAGAAAAGGGCAGTAAGGACAAGGAACCAGCAGACAGCAGCGACAAGAAAGCCCCAGTATTATCAGGCTTTAAGATGGCAACATCTAGCGACGAAATAGAAACCGGCCCATATAATGGCCACGACGAAGAAGAACCGGAAACGACACAAGGCCATAAACTAACAAGCTTCAAAATGGCGACGGATCCGGAGGACGAGGACTAAAAACAAGAGTCAGGAGGTGCAAAGATGGCAAGAAGCGAGGACTTAACCGGTAAGAAGTTTAACAGGCTAACCGTTGACAGTTTCGCCGGATACGGAAAGCGCGGGAAAGAGTGGCTATGTTGGTGCGACTGCGGGGACCCCTGCATTATAGACGGCACAAGCCTAAAGAAGGGCTACACTAAAAGCTGCGGTTGCCTCCAAAGGGAAAGAACGGCAGCAGCAAGACTCACCCATGGAGACACAAGCGGAGGAGTAACAAAGTTATACTCTGTATGGGCGGCCATGCGGCAAAGGTGCCAGAACCCTAACAATAGCGATTATTACCTTTACGGAGAAAGAGGCATAGAGGTATGCGAGGAATGGACCGATTATGCAACATTTAAGGAATGGGCCATAGAAAACGGATACCAAGAGGGCCTAATGCTGGACCGAATAGAAAACGAAAAAGGATACCAGCCGGATAACTGCAGATGGGCCACACAGGAAGAACAATCCAATAACCGCAGCACCAACGTACACGTACAGATTGAGGGCGAAGAAATGACACTAGCACAGGCGGCCAATAAATACGGCCTGAAATATACCACCGTAGTAAGCAGATACCACCGGCAAGGGCTAAGAGGGACCGAGTTAATCAAACCACCGGCAAACGCAGCAGCAGAGGCCGAGGCATAAACCCCAGCATATAGGACCAGAGACAAGGAAAACCAAAAGGAGGAATGGATCCATGTTAAAAGTCATAGTACCAGAGGATAAAACTAAGCTAGACAGACAAATAGCAGCGCTGGAATACCAGTTGCAGCACGACACCAGAGAGAAGGACCGCCAAATACACAGGGCCGCCCTGAAAGAACTAAAGGCCGCCCGGGAAAGGAGCTCCTAAAGATGGATAATGTCAAAGGATTTAACAAGCTAACGCCAGAGCAGCAGGCGCAATTCATAAAGACCCACCAGAGACACCAGAGCGGCGTCGGAAACGACTACAAGGAAGGCTGGACGCCGGTAAGCGTTAGGCCACTAGGCCGAAACCTACAGGTAACATTCAGGAATGGAGAATGGCTCCACTACACACCAACAGGAGATTGGTATTAAAAAAAGGGGGAATTTCAATGTTTAACAATAGGCTAAATCAAGAGAACATCACACCAACAGAGCTAGAGAAAATACTAGCAGGCGCAGGACTAGAGGCAGAGCCCGGAGCGGTTAACCTCTACATAATCGACAAGCTCACCTATGCAAGCAATATCACCAACAGCACCATAGTACAAGGCAACAAAGCGGAGAGCATAGACGTGGGGAACGGCAAGGCAGCGGACACCGGAGCCGGCGACAAATGGGCGGCGGAATTACTAAGAATTTACAAGGCCCTCGACGTAAAGAAAAGAACCGCGCTACTCTCCTACGCCTACCAGCTGGAAGAACAGGCAGAGCAGGAACAGCAGGAACAGCAGCAAGAGCAGCAAACGGACCAAGAGCAGGAATGCAGGGTATAAATAGCCGCTTCCAGCTTAGAAAAAGATAGAGAAAAGGGGTTGAGACAATACCCCGAGCAAGGGGGCGGCGATGATCGGAGAAAATCAGAAAACACCAATAGCACAAACCAACGAAGAACTCGCCGAATTGGTAAAAAGCAATGACATGAAGGCAGCAGAGACGCTTTATTTTCAAAACATAGGACTTATAAAAAAACTAAGTTATTACGCATGTAACGACATTGAAGAAATAGAGGACTACCTGCAGCAAAGCTTTATAATTCTTTATACCGCAGCAAAGAAATATGATCCAGCTAGAGGCGCAAAGTTTTCAACGTTTCTATTCACGTTCTTAAATGGCGCACTAAGCCGCTACAGGTACCAAAAAGGAGTAGACAAGGGACTTGCAAGCATAGACGAAACCGTACACAATCAAACGGACACGAATGTCGTCGAAATGTTAGCGGATCCAGAGGCGGAGTTTGAGGACGACGTCATAGAGGAAGTGGCCAAGGAGCAATTAAAAAATGCGGTGGAGGAAATCCTCGGGGAAATACCGCCGGACCTAGCCCAAGTATTAAGACTAAGAATGCAGGACGCAACACTCAAGGAATGCGCGGCGGCCTGCGGAGTTTCGTCGGAGCGGGTAAGGCAGAAACAAAGAGCAGCGGAAAAGCTCCTAAAGAAACCAGAATACGCCGACAGGCTAAGGCCCTTTTATACCGATGATGAATATTTAAGCGAGGGACTGAAGCGGACAAACTACTCATACTGGAAATACACCGGCTATTCATCAACAGAAAAGGCGGTAGAGAGAATACTAGAAAAAGAAAAGGGGTGGTATGGAAATGGCAGTCAAAAACGCAACACTGGCAGCGTTTCAGGAGAAATATAACCAGTACACGTATCTACGAAAAGAGATTGAAGGCCAATGCGCCCGGGCAGTAAAGGCCCAAATAGAAACCATGGAGCAGGCAGCCTTTAATAATATGCTGGAAGCGGACAAGCTCCTACTACACGCACACCAGACAGGACAGCCGGCTAAAATCATTCAGGAAGCGGCCCAGCTATCAGAGGACACCTTCAAAACATGGCAGCAGCTGCAGGAGATAATCAATCCTAGGCCAAAGAAGCAGGAGAAAAAAGAGCAATATCAATTACGCTGGAAAAAGTCGTGGGAGACATTCAAGAGAGGCGACGATTATTTATAAAATTACAGAGGCAGCGGATCCATGGCCAAGAGCCCTCCGGTACCTCTGATAATTACAATAAAGACAAGTAAACCAAACTAAACTAAAAAACGAAAGGAATGGTAAACCATGAAAGAGACAAAGACAATAAGCTTAGAGGAAATGAAGAAGGACCCTAGCACACTAACCAGAGAAATGCTGCAGGATATCTCAAAGCCCTACGAGGAAGCTAAAAAGGCATTCAAGGAGGCCAGCGAAGCATACAAGGCAGACGTCGAGGACAAGAAAGAGAGGATCCGCAACAAAAGAGACCATATGGCGGCAACATTGGAGGAACTAGCAGCAGAAAGCGAAAGACTAGCCGAGGAAATCACCGACCACATAGCCGAGGGAGACGACGACAAGGCAGAGCAGGCAGAAATGAGAATGGACGAAATCACCTCCGAAATGTACTCGCTGGAAAAGAAGATCATTCAATTTCAGACGGTAGGAGTTAAGGGAGACAGCGCCCTATTCAAAGCAGCCAGCGACGCATACAACGACATGATCAGGAAAGAAACACAGATATCAAACATGGCTAGCGATATTTCAAAAGCTGCAGAGGCATGGGCTAAACATTACAAGGATATCCAAGAAAAAGCCTTTACCATTGCATACGGCCCAGTAGCAGGATCAGGCTACAACACCGCCGGGAGACGAACCAAGGAAGATGATATCATGGTCAGCATTACAGAGCAGCACGACGGACTCATAAACGTAGACGGCCACCAAGCCGGAACCGACAGAGACGCGAAAATCAGATACGTAAGAGGCAGCCTAAGAGGGCTAGAAGGAACAGAGGCAGCAGCCAAAAGAATGGAGGGCGTAACCAATGAATAACAAGAACCTAGAGCAGCAAACGGAAACCATGCTGGCGGAGCTTATCGCCAAGAAAAGAGACGAGGGCCTAAGCGAGGAAGAACAGGCCCGCCTCGATAAATTAAAGGCCATAGCCACCAGCACAACGGAGCAGATCATCAAGGGCAACAAGCCTCTAACACAGGAGGAAAGACAGGCCGCGGAAATGATAGCCGGGAAACAGACCAGAGAATAAAACCACAGGGAGGGAAAGCCATGAGAGCGACTTCAATACACCTCCTAGGGAAACCGAAAGAGGAACTCATAAGCAAGGAGCAGCGCAAAGAATATATAGGCATACTGGACAGGATAGAGGCACAAGCGGAGAGAGTGGCAAAGATGGGAGCCGCTCTCCCACCTCCCCAGCAAAGGCAGCCGCCAAGCCTTACAGAAAACAGAATGGCCACCGTAACACTTGAGAACATGATCATTAAAAGCCTAATGAGTACCAAGGAGGAAGCGGCAGCCATAGAGAGCAGCATAATGTCCCTAGAGGTACCACTCGAAAGAGCGTTAATGCAGCTTAGATATCTAGAAGGTATGACGTGGGAAGATATAGCCGACGAGCTGGGGAAAACCAGACAATGGATAACGGTCCTCCATGAAAGAATACTAGGCAAGCTCCTAAGAGGAATGACCACACTATAATAAACCAGAAAGGCGGAGGATCATGGAGCGGATATTTATTGTATCGGTAATCGAAGAAGATATACCAGAGCAATTCAAGGACGATTTAGGGGGACACATTAGAGGGGCTATAGGCAATCTATTAAGACTTGACGCCGATGTAGGGTTTTCAGTTGAAGCGGCGGGAGAGGCAGAAGGAACAGAGACAATAAGCAGCTCAAGCGGATTGAGAAAAACACCGGGAAGGTAATCAAGGACAACAGCCAACGACTAAGAAAAGAGCTCCGGGGAGAATGGCCGGCATGATCCACCAGACCCACAGCACCAAAAGAGCGGCCCTCTCCAATTCAACAAAGCAGAGAAAAGCAAAGCCAGCTTTATATTAAAGGGCTACTCTGGAAAGAGTTTAAGGCTTGCATATCAAGGAGGCGGCCTCTCCCCTACTCACCATAGAACAACACCGAAAGTATCACCGGCGGGAAGAAGCTACACACTGAGAACACAGGAACTCAAAGACAAGGCGGTAGTCGCTGGACGATATAAAGCCAAGAAGAAAGCCGGCGGACCATTTAACCGACAGCCTCATAATATCATCATACGGACTAGGAGCGGGGGAGCTGTTTACCCTGCCAGCACATGACGCGGAAAAGAACGACCTCAAAACATTTAGGACACTGGCCCTAATAGAAAGCAGACTGGACACCATACCGACAGGGAACCAGCCAAGAGATAAGGACCAAGGGCCGGAAGGTTTAATCATAACCAACCGGCCATATTTATAACCAGCCCGGACCAGAGACCAAAGCCCGGGAGGTATAACCATATAGCGGAGATCGGAGGAATAACCATTAAGGACGAAAAGGTGTGTCAGAATTGCCATTGGTACAAGCCGGACAAATCATACTCGGATAAGATAAAGTGCATAAACCTAGACCGCGATAACTGGAAAGGCATTGAACCAGAAAACACCTGCAAGGACTTTATAAAGCCGGAGGACTTTGTACCGGATCCAGCATGGAGCGCATTAGTAGGAGCGGTAGAAAGAAAAAGGCTAGAGGTTAAAGGTGCAGACAAATAACAACCAGCCCGGACCAGAGACCAAGGACCACACCAAGAACAGGCCACAGGGAAACGCAGGGGGCCACAGATGGACGAGAAGGCCCAAAGGGATATAAACCCCACTCGGAAGGACTAAAGCCCGGGAAAAGGCAAACAGGGACACCAGAGGGCAGAAAGAAACAACAGGACCACCACAGAAAGCCACAGGAGGACGCAGGAGCCACGAAACACGCCCAAGGGGTACAAACATACCACCAAGGGCAGACGAGGGCCAGAATGGGCGGAATAAACGCCAAGGAGACGGAATAAAAGGACCAGATACACCCACAAGGGGCCGAGATAGACCAGACAGGGCCATAATACAGGGCACAGGAGGCCACCAGAGGCCACAGGACAAAGCAGGAAGAACGAGAGGACGCGAGGCAATACAAACCATTAGACAAGGACAGAGGGACGCCAGAGGGGCACAGGAGCGGCCAGACGGCGGCGGGAAAGTCGAGCGGTTCCTTCTGAGCGCCAAAAAAGCCTGCGGAGCTGGCGAGCCCAAAAGACCCCTAGTTTTTTGAAACATTTTTCGAGGCACTTCGCTTCGCCAAAATAACCAGTAAGGAGGTAAAAACATGAGCGAGAACAATAAACCTAAAACAGTAGGCAGTAAGGAGATAGCCCAGCTCTTAGGAGTTACCCGCCGGTGGGTACAGCAGCTCACACAGGACGGTATCATCGTAGGCAAGAAGGTAGGCAACAATTATCATTATGACTTACTCTCAACGATACAGCGGTATATATCATACTTGCAGCACAAGGCCGAGGAAGCCGAGACCGGCGTCTCCCCTGACCTTCAAATCGAGAAGCTAAAGACAGAGATTGACCTCAAGAAAAGCAAAGCCAAAATTGCGCAGCTAGAAGTTAAAGAGCTAGAGAGCAAAATGCACAGGGCCGAGGACGTGGAAGGAATGACAACGGACCTGATAAGCACCATACACAGCAAGATATCAGAGCTCCCGGACATACTGGGAAAGGACATAGCCAAACTAGGCACAGCGGCGGAGGTTTCCGACAGGATAAAAGAGGCCGTTATTGATATTTTGGACGACCTCTCCGATTATGAGTATGATCCAGACGCAAGCCAAGAGACCAAGACCACGAAAGGAGGCCGCTAATGATGATTAACGCCATACAAATAAGCCTATTAGATAGAGCCTGCCACCTGTTCGGTATCTGTACCACGAGTAATACCAGCGACTTTAGAGAGGACCTCCTATACAAGATATTGTCCTGCAGGAGGCGCACCGAGTTAGACGAGGAACAGCATAACAAGACCGTCCGCGCATTAACGCAGCTACTATACCGGGCAGCCATGAGGGGAATGGACAGGCCGCCGAAAGAAGTCGCTTATTGGTACCTTGACCCCAGCATAAGGAGCGACGAATTAGAGGCCCATATAGAAGCGCTGGCGGATAAAAGGCACATCACTAGACAGGACTTTGTAGAATTATTTTTCTAGCTGCAGCAAGAAAAGGACCTCGCCTCGGACTACGGATCCGGAGCGGGGCTCTTTTTATTTTCTCCCTTTTTTTCCGTCGCAGTTATCACCGTTCAGCGGGGTTAATGACGACAGAAACCGAGTTAATGATAACATAAACTAGGATAATGACGACAGAAACCTACCTACAACGGAGTTTCTGACGACAGAAACCAAGACACAACGGACCGCGGCGCAATCATTCGGTTATTATGGGTTTACCTCGGTTTTAATATTAACCGTTCGGTTATTTTGGGTTTTAGTCGGTTTCCTGAATTAAAATAAGCGGCAACAATAACACACGATACACTGAACAGGGAAACAGCAGAGAGGACCACCGAGAGCCGGAGTCGCTCCCAGCATTCCCAGCCATTAAGAGAGGCTAACCAACGCCAAGCGGCCAGAATATAACAAAAGACCTGGGAAAGTTAACAAATATCAGGGTTTTAATACCAAAAATGCACCTGCAGGAGCGGGAGGCGACACCTTAACCAGCGGGAAAGCTCCGGACGTGGCCACCAGCTCCCAGCCTCAAAGCATTAACCTACTCAGGAGGCAGAGGCCAGCTCCTAGAGCTGCAGCAACAGGCCACAGAATAACAGCCGGGACCGCTGCCAGTGGCCAAGGCATGGCCATAGAATAGCCGGCGGAGCAGGTAAAGGATAAAGGCGGCCATATTATAGACTTTTAGCAGGTGCAATACCATGGCCAAGGAATAGAAAAGCCCTTAGAGGCCAAACATGGAGACCAAAAAACAGGCCCGCACTTCTAAACCGGGAACAATCTCCGGAGAATGGCCACAGCTGCCCGGAGCTGGAAGCAGCCCCAGCGGATCCGCGGGAGAGCAGCGCAAGAAATGGAAAGAGTGGCCAATAAAAAGGCCCCGGCATAATTACCGAGGCTTTAGAGGATATATGTATTATTGACCGGTGCCATGGATCCAGAGCGGACACAGGAACCTGAACGCAAAAAACCTGCCACCGGAGACGCTCAAGCCTTTGAACCGGTAACAGGTTTTTCTCGAAGAACTCACCTAAATTATACACCTTTTGAACGACGCTGGCAACCACAAATAACAGGCGCGACCTTCCTCATGCACAGTAGGAAAAGAGGGACGCTCTACTAATCGGCATCTACCACCTGAATATTAAAATACAGCGTACCGGTGTAGGTGCCAGAGCTGGCACTAGAATATTGAGTTATTGGCCTAAGACCTATAACGCCACCGTACGACGGCGTAGTGTCACCGGCTAGAAATTTAACAAGCGGCCTATCGCGTGTGGTTTCAAAATAATCTACATAGACACCCTCGGTTAGATTATCGTCTAAGTACAGCAAGACCCGGCATAAGATTAATTCCTCTGATATCAGCCCTTTGTTTTTGAAAAGGTAAAAATACCCCTCACTATCATAGGACTTGTCCCAGTCCACCGAAACAGTAACCATCTTTCCTTCATCAATCGTATTTTTTGAGGCCGTAATCGGTATATGTTCCATGTTGCCATTCGTTACAGTTGCAGGAATTTCTATGATGTAAGTAGTGGGATCCGCCGGAGGTTCAGGATCAGGATCGGGCTCTGGATCCGGCTCCGGCTCCGGAGCGGTATATTCAAAAACAACGGACATACTCCTGGAAGTCTCGTCTGCAGCATAGACCGAAAAAGGCATGGCCAGCATAGCAATAATTAAAAGAAAAACAGTAAAAGTCTTTTTCATTCGACCACCTCCAAAGTAAATTTTGTATTAGCGCCGTTCATTGGTTCGTCGTTCGTGGAAGAAAAAGTGGAATACTTTAATACAGCGTCCTTATATGTTCCCGCCTCTAATGGCTGCGACAGCTTTATAACGTCTGTCTTTTGCCCTGCATTTATGGGCCCGGACTTATAGACCTCGGTACCATCTGGCAGAATTATGGATATGATAAAATAACAAGGGTTTCCCGCAGGGTTATACAATTCAACGTCCTGCATGAGCTCCCCCGCTTTCATAACCAATTGAGCATATCCGGGTATAGATATTGTCTCGGGAGCTGCAGGCGGAGCAGCGTCCAACGAAACAGCTTGAGAGTTTCCCGGCGTGTTATTTGTATTATCGTTTTTGTTTAGAACCATAGCCCCTACAATTATGCCACCAAGTAGCACAATGGCAGTAAAAAGGGCCACAGCTGCCATAATCAAAAGATTGCTTTTCATTCGGATATTACCCCCTTTTTTTCTTACTGTGCAGCTTTAATAATAAAGGCGTTTCCTGAATACATAAAGGCAAACTAGGTGGGCGCTTACTTCTTCCAGCGCCGGATCGTCGAGTCGTCCGCAGGGCAAAAGTAGGACCGGCCAGAGAGAACGTCGTCTATTATCCGGGCCTCATAGTGTTTATTGGGGACCATGAAGTCCGGGAGCTCTGTATGTAATTTATTACAGGGCTTACACTTTAGCCGGCGCAGCTGGAACCAAAAGACGCGGCCATAGCTGTCGATAACATGGCGGCGCCTCCTATCATAGCCAGAGAGCAGCTGGCCGCAATCAGGACACAATGGGGCCTCCTCGTTCTTAATGGCGTAGGACTTACCGTCCGGGCCTCTTTCCAAGGTGTAGCGGGTAGCAATAATCATTTTTTTATAACCTCCTCCGTAATTATTTAAGGCGCCAATATAACGCCCAACGCTTACAGAGAAGCCCGACACGAATACCCACCCGGTACGCCTTCACAACTGGGAGCTCGTGCCGGTATTATCTAACTAAACCAAAGTAAAGGAGCGTAGTCCATGGAATACGGCAGGATAGTAGCAACCAGAGGCATAGCAAACGAGGCGGAGAATAGCCCGGTATTCGCCCAAGAGATAGCCGCAGCCTTTAACCGGTACCAGCGGAAAGACTGGGGAGACCTCTGTCAAGAGGACAAGGAGCTAAACGATCAGGCAATCGAAAGCGAGGGCAGGATACTGGCAGCGTACCAAACCAGCAAGGGGAAGATATGGATAATAACCGAGTGGGACCGGTCAGCAACAACAATCCTATTCCCGGAGGAATACTAACAATGGCCACCGCTGCAGCTGCAGACCCAAGAATAAAACCAATAGACCAGCACAAACACAAAAAGAGCCCGCCCCGGACTATTACCGGAAGTGGACTCTTTTCTTGTTATGCAGGATATAGCGCTTAGACCTGCACTAGGGACGTGGACACCTCAAAGAGCCCAAGACCAAAGCTAAGGGCAGCGCTATATAAACGCAGACCGACAAACCTTTTTATTTAATACCCGAGGTAGGCGCATATATAACCGCCTTTATGCCTCGCTTGACAGCCTCTCCCGGAGCCGCTTATATTATCAATCCGAAAACCTCCCATCACTTACCATAATTTTATCCTCCCCCGCTCCTTATGTCTATAAATGTCGGAATATAGAAAGCCACCGGACGCAGCCAGAAGCACAACAGGCGGGCCGATATGGCAACACGGAGTATTAACACCCCTGAATAAGTATAGAGGGCCAGAATGGGCCACAGCAGGACCAGAGGGCACAAGGCAAAGAGCAGCCGGGCATATTAACCGGCAGGAGTGGCCAAGGCAGCAAGGAGGCAGCAGGAACCTAGAGAGGATCCAGAAGGCCACCGGCACCAATGCAGCTATAAAAGCACGAGGAAACACCGGCGCAGCTGCAGAGATACGCGAACCGCTCCCGCACGTTACTGGAATGTTACTCGCACGTTACGCGAACAGAACGCGCACAGGTAGAAGATGGCCACCAGAAGGGAAACACCAAAGGCCCACCGGCAAGAATGGCCCTTATTAGGTTTATGGATCCAGCGGAGCGGGACAAGGACACAAGAGCCGCCGGGAGACAAAGGGCAGCCCTCCCCGGCGTTTATGTCGGGAACCTTTCGACAATTCTCGCTATAATGGCCATGGAGCCGGCGGAGCTCCCGAAAGACAACTAGCAATAAAAGCAGCTGCAGCGGGAACACCTAGACAATGGCCAAGGAATAAGGCGGGCCGATAACACCGGGAGACCATAAGGAACAGCGGCAGGCCGAGAGGTTAGAACGCAGCCTCGCCAAATGTCAAGGGACAAATAAGGGACAAAAGGGACAAACGCGGTACAGGAGGGGACAAATCATAGTCATATTAGGACAAGCAGGATAAGCGAGGGACAATCCACCGGACAGTCCATAGGACAGGCGGCAGGCTTACCCTTGAATAACTGCGACAGAAATACCACCAATGGAGGAATATCCGCGACAGAAATACCACCAGTAAAGATATAACCGCGACAGAAAAGCAGGGAAAGACCAATAAATCCATAACATACCCGCTGGACCCTGCTCCGGATCCGGAAGCACTGGGAGGCATACCGGCAAAGGATAACACTAGAGGAACCCTCGCCCTCCTGCAGGTGTACCCGACTGGACCATAAAACAAGGCGGCTGCGGCAGCTGGGGAGACATTGAGACCATGGTCAGAGATAGGACCGCCCGCACATAGACAGCACAGAGGACCGGCACAAGGCCAGAGAGGAAGCTCCACCAGAGACACGCCAGACACAGGACAGAGCCCTCCCGCTCCATTGGAATAATAGCAGCACTAGGAGCAGGAAGAAACCCCGCAGCTCCCCGGAAGCAATAAAGCAACTGCAGAGGCAGGAGCACAAACGCGGAAAAAGACCGGCCACAGTCCAGAGAAAAGGAGAGCGCCCGACGGTCAAATATGGTAAAATATAAGTGGAGTAGCCTCTAACCTCAAGCAGCTTGAAAAAGGCACAACGAAACCGCCCAAACGACCAGCCCGGGCGGTTTTCGTGGAGTTATGGCAACAAGAGAGGACGACGCATGTTGAGTGTGTTGTGTTGATAGAGAAGGAATAGGTTGGTATCAGGGGTTTTCGGGTTTCAACTGAATAATGAAGTGTGTTTTATGTTCCCTCAGACTACTGGTTTGGGGGAAATATTTATTTAAGGGGGTCGTACTTTTACGCGGAAATATAACTTGTGCGCGTAAATAGTAGGGGTTTTGCGGAATGTTGACGGCTGGGTTGGAAAGTTGATTTAGTAAATATTCTATAGCAAGTTTTAAAGAATTGGTATTAAACTTTAATTTTGCAGGAATTTTACAAATTTTGCAGAAGGAAAAAGTAAAACTATGTAAATGGAGAAGTGCCATGATAAAAGTTGAGGTTAAAGAAGAACGATTTTAGGTTACCTTTCACCCAGCTCTTGGTAATAAAAGAATTTTTATTGATGATGTTTTAACTCCTGTTTATGAAATAGCTACCTTAAATCACATGGGAAATGAACTAAAATTGCGAGGCTATAGCAATAAAACTATTAAAGTTTACTCAAGTCACGTGCGGCGTTTGGTTCGCCATTTCGATGTTCACCCCAAAAAAATCAATAAAGATCAAATAAAACAATATTTATTACTGATGATGGAAGAGAAGGAGGTATCTCATTCATATTTAAATCAAGTCATAAGTGCAATAAAATTTTATTACAGTAAAGTATTAAATATTTCAAACCTAGCCCTGGATTTGCCTCGCCCCAAAAAAGAGAAGAAATTACCTGATATATTAAGTGAAGAAGAAATAATTGAAATTATTGAGAATGTTGAGAACCCAAAATATCGTGTAATATTGTTATTAATCTATTCAGCAGGACTTCGAATAGGAGAAGTAGTTCGCCTAAAAATTAATGATATAGATAGTAAGCGTAATTTAATCCATGTTCGGAATGGAAAGGGATGCAAAGATAGGTATACAGTATTATCGACAGTAACTTTAGAAGCATTAAGGATTTATGTAGCTAATTATAAGCCGGACAATTGGCTTTTTCCCGGTGTTGAATCGGGGAAACATTTGAATGTGAGGTCAATACAGAAGGTTTTTGCGCAAGCCTGTAAAAATTCAGGAATAAAAAAAGAAATTACAGTACATACCCTGAGACATTCATTTGCTACTCATTTATTAGAGTCCGGAACAGATCTGCGCTATATTCAGGAATTATTAGGGCATCAAAGCACAAAAACAACGGAAATCTATACTCATGTTAGCAAAAAGGATATTGGCAGTATTTAAAGTCCACTAGATAAAATCATGCACAAAAAAAGAAATAAAGACTAAAGGTATAAGGAGCTTAAACGAACCAAAGTTCGTTTAACACTTCTAGATTAAATATTAACACGAATTAAGATGCGTTAAAACAAAAGTTATCGGAAAGATGAGGTGGGGCCGCCGCGTCCTGCGGCGGTGTTAAAATCTTTTAAATTCAGGAGGTCAAGTGATATGAAAGATAACATGACCGAAAACTGTCACAAGATGTTAAATAGTCTTATTTTGAAGTCACGACATTTTTGTAAATACGCTGCTCCAGATGCATTGGGGGATATTTTAATGGTATATTTATCTTCCGGGAAAGTTCCAGATGAATTATTATTTAGTAAAAAACTATCTTATGATTATGACTATTTTGCATTTACTAAAAGTACCAAGTCATTAATGGCTATTAAGTGTTTATTAAATGATGACAAATATTTTTTCAATGAGGATTGTTTTATGCTAATTCGTAGTATTTTTGAATGCCATATTATGAGCAGATATATTAGAGAACATATTGACATAGAAAACGAACGGGAGAATGTTATCAAGAAATTTATAGTGAATCCCTTATCAGTTACTTTTAACCATTACACATTACAAGGGTACAATATATTTGATACCAGTGGAAATAAAGTAGGGAGTATTCCTATGCCAAATAATTTTATAGCAGGAAATGATAAGCTATATTATAGTGATTTCTACCAATTTCTATGTCAGTATACACACTGTTCTTTTGGAGCACTTACTTGTTATTATGGGGAAAAGCAGTTTACATATAGTAAAAACAACTTTTCTTTATTAACGTTATTATTTTCTTTATTTGTGTTTACGAAAATATATGAAGGAGTAGTAACTGTTAAAGGTGAAGATTTGGGTGACACAAAAGAAGAAAAAATCTTCTATGATTTAGCATATGATTCATTGGAATTGCAAAATAGATTATTTGATTATTTGATTGATTATTATGAGAAAAAACCTCAAGAAGAAGTTAATAGAATCTTAGAAAAATACTTAGGTGATGGATCATATGACGGAACAGATAAAAAAATAGCCAATATGTTAGCAAATATGAAAGCTTCATTATTAGATTCTGAAATAGGAAGTTTAAATAAAAGTGTTTTTGAATATGGTCAGTTTAAAAGATTTTATCCATCGTGGAATTAAGGGTGCGACGTCCTGTCGCACTCTGGCTTCGGGAGGCCTCATCCATCCGATAACACGAGCATTCCCACAAGGGTGCGGTGTAGCTAGGACTCTAGGGCTTGCCGCACCACATGCCCTATGTCACAAGACTTGCAACTAGGGATGTGCTGCAGGAAGAGCAAGTCTTGCGCCAATTACGGGCACGTCGGGAATGCCGGGAACGTTAACTGAAATCGGACGATGACCGCGCCGTCCATGGCGCTAAGTATTTAATTATAATATGGGTTGTTTAATACCAATGCAGATAAATAATGTGAAGTACAAGGAAGTGAGATAAGTGAAAAAAATACAGCTACTAGTGATGTTAGGTATACTAGCCTTTATAGTATCTAGTTGTAATTGGTACATTGCAGATTCTGAAGGTTTATCATATGAAAATATTATTAGTAATCAATATAGTAACCCAGGATCAAATATGGAAGTAGAAGAAATTCTATGGGAGAAGACTATCAACGATGATGAAATAATCCTGCTGTTTCTTAATAAGGAAAAGACAATTAGTATTGCAAGACTAGCTAATGTAAATAACAAATGGAAAGCAAAAGTCAGTGTTCCCACTGGCAGGAGTGGCGATGAAGTAATTAGTTGGCAATGGTCACTATTATCAAATCCGTCTGATGAAGATAAACCGGAAGTAGCTGCAGTAGCATGGGGTTATATTTATTCTCCTGATGTAGAGAAAATATTAGTAGGATCAGATAAACAAAAAGAATCTTTTAGAGAAGCTCAGCTATTAGAGTTCAAAGAGCAAAATAAAAAATTATACTATTTTTTGACTGATGATGATACAGGTTTTGAACATGATACTATAATTGCGTATGATAGTTCAGGAAATGTTTTATATATTAATCGCAATTTAAAATAATTATTTATTGACATAATCTCTATTGCTGTAAAGTAAAGGCTAAGACTTTGGTTTAAAGAGATGACGTCCTGTCAGCCTCTGAGTTTGGGGCGTCCGACATCAGTTAACAGAGTGTTACCGCAAGGGGTAGATAGGATGATTTTTTGAGCATGCGGCCCACATACCCTCTGTCACAAAGCTTGCGATATCTTAAGAAAGGCTAAAAGAGCAAGCTTTGCGCCAGCCCTACGGGACAGGTACCTCGGTAACACTCGGAACGTTAACTGAAATCGGACGATGACCGCGCCGTCCATGGCGCGGGAAAACACAGAAGTGAAGGAGGAAAAATGAAAAGAATAACAATAATAGGGTTTGGGTTATTGCTTTTGATGCTATTATTCATATATTTTATTGACGATCCAGATCAACTCCTATAGAGGCAGTGAAACAAGTAAGAATGTCGGTTGATAGGGTAATACATGTTCTAGAAATGGATAGAGGGGTGGTAGTTTTTCACGTTAAATACAGTTCTACTAATAAAGATAGACCGATTATTCAAGCAGAATTTGTCAAAAAGACGTATGCTGGATGGAAGTGGGTATTCGGAGGAGGGCACTCTCCAATATACAATGTTAAGGAAGATCCCGTAATGGAATTTGGTGAGTCATGGTCAGCTCAATATTTGCCTAGTACAGAAGGGACAGAATTTGGCAAATCTCCTTTCCCAATGATTTTTGGAATGATAAATAATGATGAAATAGATAATATTATTTCAATCAATTTGAACACAGAAAAAGAATATACAGCTACTATTATCAAAGGTGATCATGATTTTTATGTTTGGTATGTCTTTATTGAAGGTAAAGAAGAAGATTTTAAAATAATTGCGAAAAATATGGATGGAAAAGTTCTTAGTGAGAGAAACTTGAAAACTGAGAATGCTGTGACAAGAGAGGTACTGTTTAATGGTGGACAATAATGATAATTTCTGTATTGTAATTTAAAAAACTGATTTTACAGATCTAAGCGGCTGACGTCCTGTAAACTTCTGGCTCTGTAGCTGTCCGACATCAGTTAACAGAGTGTTACCGCAAGGGACGGATAAGAAATACTTTTAAGCTTGCCGCCCACATACCCTCTGTCACAAAGCTTGCAATATATAAAGCAAAATGAATGAGCAAGCTTTGCGCCAGCCCTTCGGGACGGGTATGTCGGTAACACTCGGAACGTTAGTGCGCCAAGCAAAGCTTGACATCTTCTTACAGGGTGAAAGTCCCTGTTGGGCAAGGTCTAACCAACCACCCATACCGAGTGTTGCGCCGAAGCTGGTAACAGTAAGGTGAAGCGTACACAGGGAACCATATAGACCACAGGGGAGACCGTAATCCCTGAAGCATATTCAGCCTCGTAAACCGGGTAGTCTGGAAACAGACACAAATGCAGATGGCGACATGTTTAACGTCATGGAAGCCAACACAAAGAAATCGTAAACGGTGAGATTTCTGAGGGTCTGTCGGGGTCAAAGAACGTGGTATGTATGGAGAGAGAGGTCAGGAACTTGGGAAGACTCCTGTTGCCCCTGTAATTGCAGGTAGGTCTATCCAATCGAAAAAGAGGACGACCAATGCACATAGGAATTCGGATCAACTCATAGTACTCTGAGGGCGGGAAAGCCGGCTACATGGGGAAGGGGTTGACAGGTATATGCAGCCCGCAAAGGAAACATTATCCGGACTGCAGGACTGGAGGAAATAATGCAAACCTCACTGCGGGGAATATCACAGAAAGCAAAACAAGAAAAAGACTATCGCTTTGGGAACCTATACGGATTATTGGACAAAAAGGCCTTGTATGTAGCCTGGAAAGACATCAACAAGAAAGCATCTGCAGGAGTGGATAAGGTAACAGCAAAAGAATTCGAAAAAAACCTTGACCAAAATCTGGAGGAACTGCTGGAAGAACTAAAGGCAAAGAAATACAAAGCTAAACTGGTGAAAAGAGTCAACATACCAAAAGGAAATGGAAAAACAAGACCGCTGGGGATACCGACAGTAAGAGATAAAATACTACAGCGAGCGGTAGCTCAGATATTAGAAGCAATATACGAGCAGGATTTCCTAAAGAACAGCTATGGATACAGACCAGGAGTAGGACCACAGAAAGCGGTAAAAGAACTCACGAAGGAAATACAAGAGAAATACAGCTACATAGTAGAGGCAGATATACACGGATTTTTCAACAATATAGACCATGAATGGCTGATGAAAATGCTAGAGGGAAGGATAAAAGATGGAGCATTTCTAAGGCTGATAAAGAAGTGGTTGAAGACTGGAATATTAGAAACAGAAGGAAAGGTAATACACCCGGTAACAGGGTGTCCACAGGGCTCTATTGCAAGTCCAATATTGGCTAATATATACCTACACTATGCACTGGATTTATGGTTTGAAAAAGTGGTAAAGCCCAGAAGTAAAGGAAAGCGTACATATGTCGCTTTGCAGATGATTTCATCTGCGCCTTCAGGTACAAGCGTGATGCAGAAAGGTTTTACGATGTATTGGGGAAAAGACTTGGGAAATTTGAACTTGAACTAGCCGAAGAAAAGACAAAAATAATAAGCTTCTCAAGATTCAGAAAACATGAAAACACCAGCTTTAAATTTCTGTGTTTTGAATATCGGTGGAAAGTTTCCCGCAAAGGCAAAGACATCATAGCCAGGAGAACAAGCAGGAATAAACTCAGTAAATCAATACAAGCCTTTACCCAATGGTGTAAAGAAAATCGTAATAACCGAATAAATACAATAGTAGACATGCTAAATGCCAAACTTAGGGGGTACTTCAACTACTACGGAGTAATAGGAAATAGTAAAGGGATAAACGAGTTCTATAATACAGCCATAAAGATATTATATAAATGGCTGAACCGCAGGAGTCAGAGAAGAAGCTTCAAATGGGATGAGTTCAGAGCAAAAATGAAATGGTATGGACTGGTGACACCAAAAATAACCGAAGTACCCGATAAGCAATTAAGGTTTTTGTTAAGATTATGAATACGGGGGAGGAGTATGGTGAAAAAAATTATTTTAATTTCATTATTAATCATTGCTATAACAAGTGCTGCTTATTATCGAATAGGGACAGAGGCGAGTAATATTATTGACAAAAAGCCTTCAAACCACCAATTAGAAACAGTATACAAAACTGCTGCTAATTATTTAGAACAAGGAAATATTGAAGATGCTCGCCGCATAATCTTAAAGGAAAATAGACGTCCAGTTATACTTGATAGTATATTATGGAAAAAAACAACTGATATTGGTAAACTTAGTATTTCTGATTGGGCGTTCATTGCTTTCCCGTCAGAGGAATTTGGCTGGTTTTACGATGGATATTACTTGGAAACAGAATCAGGTAGAATGTCGCTATTGGTATTATTTGGTCCGAGGGATAACAGTATTGTACCGATTAAAATGTGGGTAGTTGATGCAACAAATCTATTTTCTGGAAACCAAAGTTATGTAGAAGAAAGCAATGAATTCCCTAATGATACCACTTTTGAAAGGTTAATGAACATAAGAGATGTATATTACTCCTATAAAGTGATAGAATCTAGCTATTTGCGTGATAGGAAAGTACTCAATAATTCTTTGGATTTGTATCACCCTGTGGTTCGTGCTTTATGGGATGGTAGTTTGTATAGAAAAAGAATCATACCAAGTCATCCAACACAGGATTTTACATTTGCTGATTTTTCCTGGCAAGAACAAATATATGTTCCTGCAGAACTGGGTGAGCCGATTAAAGTATGCCCTCCGATTGAGGAACCACCACATGAGGAACTTTCAAAATAAAGAAACAAAGGAGTAAACCTCCTTTGTTAACGTTAAGTTTTCGAAACCTTTAACCTATCATATTTTTGTACCCAGTTAATATCAAAACTATACCGAACGCTGGTTTTAAATACTCATTCCAAGATTTTTAAGAAAGAGTTGAAAAAGAAAAAGGAGATTTAATTAGAGGGTTTAATCTCACAAAGAAACAATGGAAAACAGGTCAAAAATATGAAGTTCTCGAAAGGTTTGCAATAATAACTTTATTAATTTCAGTCATCGTAATTGTCTTCTTAAACCTAAATAGGATTGGAGCTATTGTAGAACTTGTGCTACAAAGAATTGGTTTATTAATAGTAATGCTTTTCAATGGAAATAAAGAAATTGCTATTTTTACATTTATGATGATAATTGGGTTGGTCGGACTAATTTGGTCTATATGGAAGCTAATTTCTCCAAGAAGTTCTAAGTTCTATTTTCCTTTGAAGAATTATTTGAAATTGAATCAAAAGAGCGTTTATCTATATTTTTTAGTGTCCTGGACTTGCGCCCTTATACAAAACAGCTAATGTCGGCATCACCCCAAGGAGCAGATGGCTTCAATCGCCAAGCAATTTTAAGAGCTCTTTTAATTGCTCCTTTTGAAGGCATA
>NZ_JBNPXS010000017.1:0-59642 GCF_050433185.1 Desulfitispora alkaliphila | reverse complement strand
AGCTGAGCTAATCGCCCTTGGTGACCCGTACGGGATTCGAACCCGTGTTACCGCCGTGAAAGGGCGGTGTCTTAGACCCCTTGACCAACGGGCCACAATAGTATATACTTACAATATTTAAATAGAATTTGGTGGGCCCACCAGGGATCGAACCTGGGACCAACCGGTTATGAGCCGGTTGCTCTACCGCTGAGCTATAGGCCCAACATATGGCTCCCCGAGTAGGACTCGAACCTACAACCTACCGGTTAACAGCCGGTTGCTCCACCATTGAGCTATCGAGGAACGTTGCTTGTTTATCAGCGACAATTGTTATTATACGATATTTTTTCTATCAGGTCAATAGTAAATTTTGTTTTTTTTAATCTAAATAGTCTTTTAACTTTTTGCTTCGGCTAGGATGTCTTAGCTTACGAAGTGCTTTGGCCTCAATTTGTCTAATCCGCTCACGAGTCACACCAAATTCTTGACCTACTTCCTCTAATGTTCTGGAACGGCCATCATCTAACCCAAATCTAAGGCGCAAAACTTTCTCCTCTCTAGGAGTTAAGCTATCTAAAACCTGTACTAGTTGCTCCTTCAACAATATAAATGAAGCCGCCTCAGCAGGTGCAGGTGCATCCTCATCTTCAATGAAATCTCCTAGATGACTGTCTTCTTCTTCACCGATAGGAGTTTCCAAGGATACTGGCTCTTGAGCAATTTTCATAATCTCTCTAACACGCTCCACAGGGATATCCATTTCTTTAGCAATTTCTTCAGGTAATGGCTCCCTACCTAGCTCTTGCAACAATTGTCTTGAGACTCTAATTAGCTTATTTATAGTCTCAACCATATGCACAGGTATCCTGATGGTTCTCGCCTGGTCAGCTATCGCTCTTGTTATAGCCTGGCGAATCCACCAAGTCGCATAGGTACTAAACTTGTAACCTTTTGTATAATCGAATTTCTCTACCGCTTTAATAAGCCCTAAGTTTCCCTCTTGTATTAGGTCAAGGAACAGCATTCCTCGCCCTACATACCTTTTAGCAATACTTACTACCAATCTCAGGTTAGATTCTGCAAGCCTTCTCTTGGCCTCCTCATCCCCCTGCTCCATTCTCTTAGCTAGATCAATCTCTTCTTCCGCAGATAACAATGGTACTCTACCAATTTCCTTCAAGTACATACGAACAGGATCGTCAATTCCTACACCTTCTGGAACAGATAAATCTAATTCGTCCTCTTCCACTGTTTCCTCGTCAGCTTTATCTAAAATGGCCAGTTCTCCTGAAGCTGGAACCACATCAATACCCATACCGCCCAGTTGCTCATAAATATCATCGATTTGCTCTGGGGTTAATTCTATTCCATGAAGCGCATCTATTATTTCCTGGTCAGTAAGCATTTTTTGTTTTTTTCCTTTTTCAATTAGGCTTTTAACTATTTCCACTTTTTGATCTTGTGTCATATCTGTCTTCCCCCCTTCCGCCAGGGCTCTTATTCTATCATAGAAATTTATTTAATCACTGCTCACTAACTGTTGAATTTTAGTTAGTAGGACAATGGTTTTTGTCTGGTTGCCTGTTGTCTCTGCTTCGTGAAGCTCTTTTTGCAACTGTCTGATTCTTTCTTGTTTTTTACTTTGTTTTAAAATATTAGTATAATCTTTAACTAGTTGCTTAACATTAGAGAGTGAATCTATATCTTTAGCAAACAATTTGCCCAGCAATTCCAGCTCTTCATTCTCAGTGCACCTATCCATCAGTACTGATGGACTTATTTTATCTCTTTCTTTCTGCAACTGCTTAGCTTTGTTATACAAATCGCATACTGTTTTGTCAGTAAAAAAATCATCCCCTAATTCAGCTTCAACTGTATTCATTATTTGTTGGTCCTCTAGCATTAACCAAAATAGTTGTTGCTCTGCCTGTTTTCTAGCAGGCATTATTCCTTCATCTTTACTCTTCACTCTTTGGTTAGTATACCTATTTTTAACATTTTTATCCTCAATTTTATTATTGCTTCTTGTTACACTAATGCGCTCAAGTTCTTGCTTGACAGCTGTTTCTGAGATTTCCAACCTACTGGCAATTACGCCTATATAGTGCTCTTTTTCTACTGCACTTTCCACTCTTTCTAAATCACCTATTAGTGCCTGAACTATCTTTGCTTTTCCCGATATACTACTTAGCCCATACTTATCAATAGCATGTTTTAATTTGTACTCCACCAAAGATACTGCTTCGTTATTAAAATACGAAATAAATTTTTGTTTTCCATACTTTCTTAAATAATCATCAGGATCACATCCATGCGGCAGCTGCATCACGTTTACCCTACAGCCAGCATCTCTAAGTATTTCCATCCCTCTTAAAGTAGCTGCCTGACCTGCAACATCTGAATCGTAGGCTATTACTACATTAGATGTATATCGTGCTATTAACTGCGCTTGTTCTCTAGTAAAAGCAGTTCCTAGTGTAGCAACAATATTCTCAATCCCATATTGTTGAGCTACTATTACATCCATATAACCTTCCACAACTATTCCTTGATCCTTTGACTTCATCTCCTGCCCTGACCAGTTTAGTGCATAAAGATTATTTTTTTTATTAAATATCGGGGTTTCGGGTGTATTTAAATATTTTGGATGAGAATCATCTAGTACTCTACCACCAAATCCAATTACCCTCCCTGATGGGTTATATATGGGAAACATTACTCGATTTCTAAATCGGTCATAGTAGCCACTGCCTCGCTCCCTGGATATTACTAATCCAGCCTGTAGTAATTCTTTCTCACTAAACCCACGCTTAGTGGCCACCTTTATCAGACTATCCCAATTATTAGGAGCATACCCAAGGTTAAATTTGTTAATTGTTTCTACAGTAAGCCCTCGCTTGTTTAAGTACTCTAAGGCTAGGCGCCCAACATCTGATTCTTTCAGCAGGTAATGAAAGTACTTTCCAGCTAGCTCATTAACCTCTCTCAATCGCTCGCGGTGCTTTCGTTTGGCCTTCTCCTCTTCTGTCTCTTCTCTCTGAGGTAGAACTACTCCTGCTCTGTCTGCTAAACCAGAAATTACCTCTAAAAAGGTTTGTCCATGATAATTCATCATAAAGTTGATGATATTACCTGCGGCACCACAACCAAAACAATAATAAAACTGTTTTTCTTGATTTACAGAAAAAGAAGGTGTTTTTTCACTATGAAAAGGGCATAAACCATGATAGTTTTTCCCCTTTTTCTGCAATGGCAATGCTTCTCCAATGACTTGTACAATATCAAGTCTTGCCTTAATTTCTTCAATTATCTCTTCAGGTATACGCTGTTGCACCATTTAATCACCTTTACAAGGTTTATAGCACTAATTTCGTCAAAATCTTTCATTTTCCTCCTTTTTTGAAAAAAAGCATTCTGTTAAAAGAAGCTTTAAATTTCGTTTGAATTGAAGGCTACACTCTTTGTGAAAAGACTTTGGTCCTTTTACTCTTCCACCACTTTTCCTGATTACTTCGCTAGCGTGTCTTGCCTCTAATAGCATTTCAATATCTTTATCAGATATTATTTTACCTCTAGGCGTTATTGCTTTACATTTTTTTGCTAAACAAAGAGCTGCCAGCCCATAATCTTGAGTCACTACTATATCCCCTCTACTAGCTCTATTAACTATTTCCATATCTACTGCCTGCGAGGATGAATCTACTAAGATTACTTGCCCACAATTTAAACTAGCAGAAGAAAAGTGAGCCGTACTCATAACGAAAAATACATTGACTGAGTATTTAGCTGCAACCTCTTGTATTTCGTCCTTTACTGGGCAAGAATCAGCATCTATTAGCAGCTTCATTGGCCAACTCCTTTTCTGCCCATATAGTACGAATACACATATTCGCTATCATTCGTCATAATCCTTCCTTTTATTTAATTTAAAAAAATTTAAAAAGGGTGCTATCATTTTATTTTAACCATTATATGGGAAAATATTCTCTGCCATTATTACTTATTCGCAAAATCAGTTTAGATTCCTGCAGTGGTTTTTCAGTTTTATAAATATTCCATAAAACTGGTTGCAATCGAAAAGTAAACTGTAAGTCCAATAATGTCATTTACAGTTGTAATAAACGGGCCGGATGCTACCGCAGGGTCAACTCTTAATCTATTAAGTATTAGAGGTACTACAGCTCCAGTTAAGGTAGCCACAATTAGCGTAATCCACAAAGATAAGCCAATCACTAATCCTAAGTATGGATTCCCTTGCCACAGGTATGCAATTAGCGCAATAGATATTCCGTTTACTGTACCAATTATCAGCCCAACACCGGCTTCTCTCTTTATGAGCTTAAATATTGTTCCTTTTCCAAACTGTCCTAATGCCAGTCCTCTAACAACCACAGCTAGAGATTGTGTTCCTGTATTACCAGCCATATCCGCTATTAGGGGTATAAATATTGCTAAAATTACTACTGCCTCTAGTGTCTCTTCGAAATGGCTAATTATTGTTCCAGATAAAATTCCTACTACTAGAAGTATCATTAACCAAGGGAGTCGCTTTCGTGCTGCCCTGCCAGAACTAATATCTACAGTATCAATTTCATTAGCCTCACCTGATAAACCTGATAATTTAGAAATATCTTCTGTTGCCTCATCTTGCAGTACATCTATAATGTCATCCACAGTTACAATACCTAATAATTTTTTGTGAATATCTACTACAGGAATAGCTATTAAATCATACTTTTCTATTAAATCAGCTACTCCTTCTTGATCTAACTCCGGTGGTATTGCTAAAACATTACTATTCATCACATCTGCTAATTTATGATCTGGGTAAGCTAATATCAAGTCCCTTAACGACATTACTCCCAACAAGATGCCTTTATCGTCCACAATATAAATGTAATATATAGTTTCTGCTTTTTTGGCCTGCTTTTTCAACTGCTCTAAAGCTTCTTTAGCAGATATTTCTTTTGTAAGTGCTGCAAACTCTGTGGTCATCAATCCACCGGCACTAGTTTCAGGGTATTGTAATAGTTTCTTTACTCTGTCCTCATCTTCGTTGCTCATCAAGGAGAATAACTTTTTTTTCTGATCGTCCTCTAGTAGAATAATTAAATCTGCAACCTCATCATTTGGCATCCAGTTGAGTATTGATGCAGCTCTATCTACTCCCATTTCCCTAATGTATTTAACCTGCTTTTCTTCATCAATCATTTGAAATATTTCTGCTAAAGTTTGATCATCTAATGCGGAAAAGAACAGCTTCCTTTCCTTTTCTTTTAGTTGATTAGTTATTAATGCTAAGTCAAAGGGTTGAATTCTTTCTACTATTTTTTCTAATTGATTTAATTTGTCTTGTTTTAAAAGCTTTTTGATTTCCGTCAAACTATCCATATAGTTCATAAAGTTCACCTCTAGGATAGTTTGTTTAAAAAAGCCCAATTTTATTAGGAATAGCTTTAGGTCCAAAAATCTCTTTTGCCAAGTTTATAGCATAT
The DNA here is from genome assembly GCF_050433185.1 of Desulfitispora alkaliphila. Lineage (NCBI taxonomy): Bacteria > Bacillati > Bacillota > Desulfitisporia > Desulfitisporales > Desulfitisporaceae > Desulfitispora > Desulfitispora alkaliphila. The sequence goes on along the minus strand of NZ_JBNPXS010000017.1, from coordinate 54,165 downwards.
TGGTCAGTTAAACCAGCAATATAGTCAGTAACTACCTGATTTAAACTCCAATAATGTATTCTGTTAAAAAACTCTTCTGGCATAACTTCCGGATTTTTATAAAAATGATCAAACAGCTGAAATATTAAGTCTTCGGCTTCCCCCCGCTCTTTTTCTAGTGCAGAAGATAAATAAATCTTATCAAACATGAACTCTCTAAAAACATTCATGGCTTCCTCTACCTGATTACTCATAGAAATTTTACTTTTATTCATAGAGTTCATTATTACGTCCGAGACCATAGTAGTAATCATTATACTGGGCCTTGCACCTAATACCTCGACTACTAATGCTGGCAATTGTTCCTTTTTTATAAGTCCTGCTCGCAAGCTATCGTCAAAATCATGGCATAAATAGGCGATCCTATCACCAATACGAACAATTTGTCCCTCTTGGGTTGAGGGTATTTTTTTTCCTGTATGACATAAGATACCGTCTCTAACCCATTCTGTAAGATTTAGTCTCTCCAGATTCTCTACAGTGTGTACACTTTGTTCATTGTGATTGTAGTGACCTAAAATTTTCCTAAGTGCAAACTCACCTGCATGCCCAAAAGGTGTATGTCCCACATCATGTCCAAGGGCAATAGCCTCCACCAAATCCTCATTTAGCTTTAGCGCTTTAGCAATCGTTCTAGATATTTGAGCAACTTCCAGAGTATGCGTTAATCTGGTGCGATAATGGTCACCAGTAGGTGCCACAAATACTTGAGTCTTATGCTTAAGTCTGCGAAAAGCCTTGCTGTGAATGATTCTATCCCTATCTCTTTGGATATCAGTTCTAAAAGGGCACTTTTCTTCCATCCTATCTCTTGCAGCCTTAGCACTTAAGGCTGCATAGGGAGACAGCACCTGTCGCTCCAGCTTTTCCAAGTCTTCCCTTACAGTGACCATGGTAACATCACCTCACACAAATATGAGCTCATTAAATCATCCTACCACCTTAAATTTTTGTTCTAAAATTATTTCGACAAGAACTCAAATAAATCCTGCATTAAGAATAACAGAGCCCTAGCAAAAGCTAGAGCTCTGTATCTGTCTTTATCCTCCTCAGTTCCTCCGGACACATGGGACTTATATGATGATATGGATAAGGAATCCCCATGGCTTCATATTTGTGTACACCTAGGCTATGATATGGAAGTAATTGAATTTTTTCTATTGGTTTAAAATGTCCAAGCATTTCCTTCAGCTTATATATATGTTCTTTGCTATCTGTAACCCCGGGAACCACCACATGTCGGATCCATAGATCAGTGCTCGATTGATTCAACACATTCACAAAATCCCAAAAGACCTCCATATTTCCTCCAGTAAGTTCATTAAACCCTTTTTGGTGAATATGTTTAATGTCTAATATCACTAAGTCTGTATACTTTAAAATCTCTTCATAGCTGGCTATACCGTATCCAGAAGTGTCAATGGCTGTATGCAAGCCTTGATCCTTGCAGCCCTTTAAAAATTCTATCAAAAATTTTGGTTGCAAAAGTGGTTCTCCCCCAGAACAAGTGATTCCTCCACCTGAACTATTGAAATATTGCTGATACCTCTTTGCCCTTTGTACAAGCTCCTGAGCAGCCATTTTCTCTCCTCCTGAGGCTTTCCATGTATCTGGATTATGACAGTATTTACATCTTAGTTCACAGCCTTGAAAAAATACTACAAACCTTATTCCAGGGCCGTCTGTTAGACCCATAGTTTCTATAGAATGGACTTTTCCCATCATATGACCACTTCCCTTTTTGCCTACATCCATTGATGAAAAGTTCTTTTAATAACTTCAAGCTGTTGTTCTCTTGTTAATCTATTAAAATGAACTGCATAGCCTGAAACTCTTATTGTTAAAGTTGGATATTTTTCTGGATGTTCCACAGCATCCAAAAGAATCTCTCTATTCATTACATTCACATTCAAGTGATGGCCTCCTTGCATAAAATAACCATCAAGAATGGATGTCAACAGAGTTATCCGCTCTTCTTCGTCTCTACCCAATGCCTCAGGTACAATAGAAAATGTATTTGAAATACCATCCTGACAAGTAGAACGATAAGGCATCTTTGCTACAGTATTTAAAGATGCTAACCCACCATTAGTATCTCTACTGTGCATTGGATTGGCTCCAGGTGCAAAGGCTTCTCCATCCTTCCTCCCATCAGGTGTTGCTCCTGTCTTTTTTCCATAAACAATATTAGAAGTAATGGTAAGAACAGATAAAGTATGTTCCGCATTTCTATAGGTTGTATGTTTCCTTAACTCCTTGATAAATCTTTGTAAAATATCAATTGCAATATTATCTACTCGATCATCGTCGTTACCATACTTGGGAAAATCCCCTTCTATCTTAAAATCTACCGCAATTCCATTTTCCCTTACAGGCTTAACTTTTGCATATTTAATAGCACTTAAAGAGTCCGCAATTACTGATAAACCTGCCACCCCAAATGCCATAGTTCTACCCACCACAGTATCATGTAGTGCCATTAGGCCCGCTTCATAGGCATATTTGTCATGCATATAATGTATGATGTTCATAGTATTTACATACAATTCTGCCACATATACCAGTGCTTTTTGTAGGTTTTCCATTACTCTGTCATAGTCTAATTCCTCATCCAGCATTGGCTGAAGGCCAGGTACAATCTCTATCCCCTTTTTCTCATCAATTCCACCATTAATTGCATATAGCAATGTCTTTGCCAGATTGCATCGTGCTCCAAAAAACTGCATTTGCTTACCCAACTCCATAGCAGATACGCAACATGCAATTCCATAGTCATCTCCATAAATAGGCCTCATTATATTGTCATTCTCATATTGAATAGAATCGGTAGTGATAGACATTTTAGCACAATACCTTTTAAAGTTTTTCGGAAGCTTTTCTGACCATAAAATAGTTATATTGGGTTCAGGGGCTGCTCCTAAGTTATTGAGGGTATGAATAAAGCGATAGGATGTCTTTGTTACTAAGGATTTTCCATTACTCCCTATCCCTCCTATTGCTTCTGTAATCCAATTAGGATCTCCAGCAAACAATTCATTATACTCTGGTGTCCGTAAATGTCTTACCATCCTAAGCTTGATGACAAACTGATCAATGATTTCCTGGGCTTCCTCTTCAGTCAATATTCCTCTATCTAGATCTCTTTGTATATATATATCTATAAAAGTACTTACTCTTCCCAGTGACATAGCCGCACCATTATTTTCCTTAACCCCTGCCAAATATCCAAAGTATAAAAATTGTACTGCTTCTGTTGCATTTTTTGCAGGTACAGCTATATCAAATTCGTAGGTTTTCGCCATTTCCTTCATTTGATGAAGTGCCTTAATCTGTTGAGCCACTTCTTCTCTCTGCCTAATCTGCGCCTCATCCATTATGCCCTTTAAGTACTCTAGATCCTTTTTCTTTTCCTCTATAAGGAAATCCACACCATATAAAGGTATCCGTCGATAGTCCCCAATGATTCTTCCCCTTCCATATGCATCAGGAAGACCAGTCAACAATCCTACACTTCTAGCTTTTCTCATTTCTTTTGTATATGCATCAAAAACGCCCTGATTATGGGTTTTATGATATTTTTCAAATAATTCAATTTTGTGGTTGTATTCATATCCATAGGCATTAAGAGCATTCTTTACCATTCCAATTCCGCCAAATGGATTCACTATTCTTTTTAAAGGTTTATCTGTCTGTAGACCAACGATCGTCTCTTTATCTCTATCGATGTATCCTGGTTTGAAACTATCTATACCAGAGATGTTTCCTGTATCGATCCCTAGCACTCCCTTTTCCTGCTCCTCTAAAATTAAATCTCTGCAATGGTTCCATAGCGCTTGAGTTCTATCGGTTGACTCTGCCAAAAAACTATCATCTCCATTATAGAGACTATAGTTCTTTTGAATAAAATCCCTTACATCAATACGCTTTGTCCAATTTCCTTCACTAAATCCTGTCCACTCTTTTCTCATTATGATACCCTCCTCGGCATTTAATTGTCAGGCCCAGGGGCTGAATAAAAAAAATACAGACCACCTGAGCTTCTTTGGGCCCAGGCGGTCGGCATTTTTGAAATCACACTCCATGTGGTCTATTCCACTTCCGCCAGTCATGTGATTCTTTGCTTATAAAAATTTAGTTTTTGTAGCATTATTATAGTATTATACTAACTTTTTGTCAACAGAATAGTCATATATCCCTGTTACCTCTACATATTGTTCTAAAATACAGAAAATTAAATGGGTACTGTCTCTTAAATATCAAGAGACAATACCCTTAATTATATAATTCTAAGCTCTATTTTATTGGTCCTTGTTGTTAATCGCCGCCTGTGCAGCAGCAAGTCTAGCAATGGGTATTCGGAAGGGAGAGCAACTTACATAATTTAGACCTAGTTGCTGACAAAATTCTATTGAACTTGGATCTCCACCGTGTTCACCGCAAATTCCCATCTTTAGATCTGGTTTAGCTTCTCGCCCTAACTTCACTGCTGTCTTCATTAATTTACCTACACCATCTCTATCCAGTACTGCAAATGGATTGTTTTCTATAATTCCCTGGTCTACATAGTGATGTAAAAACTTACCTTCTGCATCATCTCGACTGAATCCAAAGGTAGTTTGAGTTAAGTCATTTGTTCCGAAGGAGAAGAATTGAGCTTCTTGAGCTATTTCATCTGCAGTTACGCACGCTCGCGGCATCTCAATCATTGTGCCCACAGTAAAGGTCAATGTAATTCCTCGCTCCTGTTCCACCTGCGCAGCTACATCTAGCACCAACTGCTTCAAACGTTTTAACTCTTCCCTGTGAATTACTAGTGGAATCATTATCTCTGGATATACTTCTACGCCTTCAGCCCGCAAGTCAGCAACTGCTTGTAAAATAGCCCTTGCTTGCATTGCATAGACTTCTGGGAAAGTAACTCCTAGTCTACATCCCCTGTGCCCTAACATTGGATTAAACTCAGAGATTACCCGAACTTGTTTGAGTAATTTTTCTTTTTCCGCTAATAGCTCTAAGTCGCTTTCTGTTATTTTAAGCTTTGTAATTTCCGTAATTAAGTCTTCGCTACTAGGTAAAAATTCATGTAATGGAGGATCTAAAAGTCTAATTGTAACAGGTAACCCTGCCATAGATTTTAAGATGCCATAAAAGTCATCTTGCTGCATGGGCAATAATTTATCTAACGCTTCTTGTCTTTCTGTTTGATTTTCTGCTAAAATCATATCTTGAACAATAGGCAATCTCTCTTGAGCCATAAACATGTGTTCCGTTCTACATAATCCTATACCTTCTGCTCCAAACTCCCTAGCCTTAGTAGCATCATTTGGTGTATCCGCATTTGCCCTTATGTTTAGCTCTCTCTTTTCATCAGCCCATTGCAGGATTTGCAGGAACTCAGAACTCAACTCTGGGTCAATCATTGGTACATTCCCATCTACTACATTACCGGCACTACCATCAATTGAAAGCATTTCTCCTTCTTTAATTACTTTATCACCAATTGTAAGTACTTTTTCCTTGTAGTCTATTTTGACAGCCTCGCAGCCACAAACGCAAGGTTTACCCATTCCCCGCGCTACTACTGCCGCATGGCTAGTCATACCACCTCTACTAGTCAAAATTCCTTGAGCTATGACGATCCCATGAATATCATCCGGTGTAGTTTCTGTTCTAACTAACAGCACCTTTTCACCAGCTTTGCCCAATTCTTCTGCCTTGTTAGCATCGAAAATTACCTTTCCACTAGCAGCACCTGGTGATGCGGGTAAACCTTTTGCTATCACTGTTAGTTTCGCTTCAGGGTCTATACGTCTATGCAGTAACTGATCAATTTGTAAAGGATCGATTCGCATAATTGCTTCTTCCTTTGTTATAACACCCTCGTCTACCATGTCATAGGCAATCTTCACTGCAGCAGCAGCTGTTCTCTTGCCAGATCTAGTCTGGAGCATGTAGAGTTTTCCGCCTTCTATGGTAAATTCAATATCCTGCATATCCCGATAATGGCTCTCTAATTTATTGCAGATATCCACAAATTGTTGATACACATGGGGCATATCCTGTTCTAAACTAGCAATGGGCTCTGGCGTTCTAATTCCAGCAACTACATCTTCCCCTTGCGCATTTATCAAGTATTCTCCATACAATAAGTTCTCTCCAGTAGAGGGGTTTCTAGTAAATGCCACCCCTGTACCACAGTCATTGCCCATATTTCCAAATACCATTGATTGAACGTTCACTGCTGTTCCTAAGTGGTCAGGAATATTATTTATCTTTCGGTACACTCTGGCCCTGTGATTATTCCAAGAATCAAAGACAGCTTTGATGGCCATTTCCAACTGCTCTATTGGTTTTTGCGGGAATGTTCTACCAGTATTTCTCTTTACTAGCACTTTATAGTCTTCAACTAACTCTTTTAGATCGTCAGCTGTTAGTTCATAGTCAAACTTAACCTCACGTTTCATCTTGTATTCTTCTAAGATGCTTTCAAATTGATAATGCTCAACACCCATAACTACATCGCTAAACATCTGAATAAAACGTCTGTAACAATCATAGGCAAACCTTTGATCATTAGTAGACTGTGCTAACCCTTTGATTGTCTCATCAGTTAGACCTAGGTTTAGAATTGTGTCCATCATTCCCGGCATAGAGACAACAGATCCGGATCGCACTGACAGCAATAGTGGGTTGTTTTGAGAACCAAATTCTTTACCTGTCTTTTGCTCTACATCCTTTATAGCTTCCTTTAGTTGCTCTTCCATTCCTTGAGGAAAGTTCCTTCCTTCCTCATAGTAACTATTGCAGGCTTTTGTAGTTATAGTAAGCCCTGGCGGAACAGGCAAACCAATATCTGTCATCTCTGCTAAATTAGCACCTTTTCCCCCTAAGAGTTCTCTCATTTTAGAATTTCCTTCAGCAAACAGGTAAGCATACTTTCTACTCTCCATGACGATCCCCCTTGAAATATAGTTCTAATACTTTACTGGCAGTCTCTTCGACCGCCCTATTAGTCACATCAATAATAGGACACCCAACTTTTTTCATTATCCGCTCTGCATACTCTAGTTCATCTAAAATTCTTTGCATATTTGCATAATCAGCACTAGCTGCTAAACCTAAGGTTTTCAATCTTTCTAGCCTTATACCATATAATAGTTCAGGACTAATAGTTAAGCCAACTACTTTTTTTGGCGGAAGCTTAAAGAGTTCTTCAGGCGGTGATACCTCTGGAACTAAAGGAACATTAGCTGCCTTTATGCGTTTATGAGCTAAATACATACATAGTGGCGTTTTAGATGTCCTTGAAATCCCTATAAAGACTATATCAGCATAAATCATACCACGAGGATCTTTTCCATCATCGTACTTCACAGCAAATTCTATTGCTTCAACTTTTCTAAAGTATTGGTCATCTAACTGATGTAAAAGTCCTGGTTGCATCTTGGGTTCAGTATTTGTAACTTTCCCTAATCCTTTAATCATGGGCCCTAATACATCAATTGCTTCTAAGTTTTTTTCATGACATTTATCTATAAGTAGTTGCTTCATACTCTCTATAACCAAGGTATATGCAATTATGCAATTGGGAATTGTAGAAGCCTCCTCAATGATGTCTAATATGTGTTCTTCATCTTTTACATAAGGAACTCGCTTTATTTCAATTTTTCCTGAGTTGAATTGACTACTAGCCGCTCTTGCCACAAATTCAGCCGTCTCTCCCAAGGAATCAGAGATTATGTATATAACAGGGTTTTTGTTCTCTGAAATTTGAATCCCCTCCTTTTATCTTTCAGCTAATTCTACCATTATCTTAGTTATTGTAGTCTTGCTGATACTACCTATAAGTTCCATTTTTGCTTCACCATCACTTTCATGATTCCTAATTACTGGCAAAGCATTTACTTCATAATCCAAAAGTTTTTTTGCAGCCTGATAGATTGAAGCCTCTGGTGTAATAGTTATTACATTTGGCACTCGCGTCATCATTACACTAACAGGGACCTTGTGAATATCCATTTGCCCTAAGGTTATTTTAAGTAAATCTTTTCTGGATAGAACCCCTTCAAGGTAATTGTCGCTATTTACCACAAATAATATATCCACATCTTCCATAAACATAGATACTACTGCGTCGTACAAGGTTGTTGTGTCTTTAACCACTATGGGCACTGACTTGAAGTTCGATACTTCTAATTCACGAAATTCTTCTCCAAGCTTACCCGTTTCCTCACCATTGTAGTAATATCCTACTCTGGGTCTAGCTTCTAATATACCTGACATAGTTAAAATTGCTAAATCAGGTCTAAGCGTAGCCCTAGTCAGCGACAATTTCTTGGCAATTTGTTCCCCTGTTATTGGTCCTCGCTCTTTAACTATGTCTACAATTTTTTGTTGTCGCTCTGAAAGCTGAATTGTGTCACACCGCCTTTCTCTTTATCGCCGTAATGTGACATACTATATTTGAATGCTTCATAAATATTATATACTATATTCGAAAGTAATTTCCTGCTTGCTGAAAATATTTTTATTTCGCCACAACTTTTGTTAAATCAACATATTTGTACACATAACTCTCTATAGACTTAAGCAATGCCAATCTGTTATTCTTCAATGCTTCATCATCTACCATAACCATGATTTCTTCAAAGAATTTGTCTATTGCTGGCTGTAGTTTAGCTATTTCTACTAGCGCATCTACCAATTGTTCCTGCTTTATCAATTGGTCTATCTTGTTTTTAGCATGGCTAAACTTATCATAAAGCTCTTTCTCAGCACTTTCTTCTAAAAGATCAGGTGAAACTTTCACACTATCACCTTTTTTGGCAAGGTTCGCAACTCTGTTAAAACCAGTAAGAAGCGCCTGAAACTGTTCATTCACTCTAAATTCTGATAGTGCTTTTGCCCAGCTGTCGATTTGAACAAAATCGCTACTGTCAGTACCTAATACTGCTTCAACCACATCATATCTGTGCCCAGCTTCGTTCAGATAACCTTTCATCCTTTGTTTGAAAAATTCTACTACCGTCTTAACCAACTGATCTTTTGCCACTTTAGGCTCTATATCTTGCGCTAATCTGTCATAAGCATCAGCCAGCAGTTGTTCTAAAGAAAGCTTGACTCTTTTATTAAGCACCAAGCTTATGATAGCCAAAGCTTGTCTTCTTAAAGCATATGGATCCTGAGAGCCTGTTGGTTGAATTCCAATCCCAAAGCAATCTACAATTGTATCCAGCTTGTCCGCAAAGCTGACTATCCAACCACTTTCAGTTTGAGGCAGGTCATCACCAGCATATCTGGGAAGATAATGTTCTCTAATACCCCTGCTCACTTCACCACTTTCACCATGGGCCTTAGCATAGTATGCACCCATTACACCCTGAAGTTCGGGAAACTCGTAAACCATATGAGAAACTAAGTCTCCCTTAGCAATTGTAGCCACACGATTAGCTTCTTCTTTCGTCTGATCTGTTGCCTTGATATGTTTAGCTAAGTAATCTGTCATATCAATCATACGTTTCACCTTTTCTGCCACAGTTCCTATTTCCTCATGAAAAACTATGTTTTCTAATTTTTTCACTTGTTGCTCTAATGGCGTCTTTAAATCTTCTGTATAGAAAAATCTAGCATCTGCTAGTCTTGCTTCTAGTACTTTCTCATTCCCCCTCTGAACTACTTCTAGGTAGTTGCTATCTCCATTTCTGACTGTAATAAATTTGTTTAATAGGTTTCCAGTCTCATCAACAACTGGATAATAGCGCTGATGTTCTTTCATAGAAGTAATCAAGGCCTCTTTGGGTAATTCCAAGTATGATTCTTCAAAGTTTCCACATAATGCTGTAGGATACTCTACTAAATGAGTAATTTCCTCAAGTAATTGGGAATCCTTTGAAACTTTACCCCCTTGTTGCTTTGCCAACTGATTTATTTGTTCCTCTATTATTGAACGGCGTCGCTCTTGGTCCACAATAACCCAAGCATCTTCTAAAGCCTTAAAATATAAAGAGGGTTCTGAAATTTCTATTTCACCTTTGGATAAGAATCTATGCCCCCTTGTTAGCCTGTCGCTTTTGATACCTGCGATTTCAAAGGGAACAAATTCTGTTCCGTAAAGACTCACAATCCAATGAATCGGTCTCACAAAACGAAACTCACTATCTCCCCAACGCATTGTCTTTGGAAAACTCATGCTTTTAATTATGTCTGGTAAAAGTTCAGGTAATATGGTTGCAGTATCTTTACCCGCTTCTCGTTTAATAGCATAGACATACTCCACACCCTTAACTTCCTTCTTGATAAGGTCCCCTGGAGAAACCCCCTGTCCTTTTGCGAAACCTAAGCATGCCTTTGTGGGTTCTTCAGTTTGGTCAAAGGCAACCTTAACACTTGGTCCTTTAACCTCCTCTTCCATATCTAACTGCTTTTCAGCCAAATTCTCAACTATTAAAGTAAGTCTCCTGGGAGTTCCATAAGTTTTAATCTGTTCAAAATCAACTCTAGCTTCTTGTAGCTTTTCTTGAGCTATTTTACCCAAATCAGACAAAGCTCTCTTCATAAAACCTGCTGGTATCTCTTCTGTACCAATTTCAAAAAGTAAGTCTTTAGTCATTCTTTTCGACCTCCTGATCAAGTTTCAGTCCTGCTCGTTTTTTAGGGTCCTTAATCAAAGGGTATCCCTTCTTCTCTCTAGTTTCTATATATACCTTAGCACAAGTTCTTGATAGGCTACGTATTCGTGCTAAATATCCAGTACGTTCAGTAACACTAATCGCCCCTCGAGAATCTAAAAGGTTGAATGTGTGAGAACATTTGAGCACATAATCATAGCAGGGGAAGGCCAATTCCTTTTTTGCTAAGGTTAATGCTTCTTTTTCGTATATATCAAACATGGTCTTTAAAGCCTCTACGTCCGCTTCTTCAAAGTTGTAGATGGAATGCTCTACCTCTCCTTGATGATGAACGTCTCCATAAGTTATGCCCTTTGCCCATTCGATATCATAGACATTATCAACACCTTGAATAAACATTGCTAGTCTCTCAGTGCCGTATGTCAATTCTGCTGATACAGGTTTACAGTCAAAGCCTCCGCACTGTTGAAAGTATGTAAACTGAGTAACTTCCATCCCATCGAGCCATACTTCCCAGCCTAAGCCCCATGCACCTAGGTTTGGAGATTCCCAATTGTCTTCAACAAAGCGAATATCGTGCTTCAGTGGATCTATACCTAGCTCAATCAAGCTGTTCAAGTATAGCTCTTGTACATTTAATGGTGACGGTTTTAAGATAACTTGATATTGATAATAGTGTTGCAGCCTATTTGGGTTTTCTCCATATCGACCATCGGTAGGTCTACGGGAAGGTTCCACATGGGCTACATTCCAGGGCTCTGGACCCAATGCCCTTAAAAACGTTGCTGGGTTCATTGTCCCTGCGCCTTTTTCCATATCATAAGGTTGCTGAATAATACATTTTTGGTCACTCCAATAATTTGTCAATTTCTGAATGATTTCTTGAAAAGTCAAACTCATAATAATACTCCTCCTTTTATATGTTTTAGCACACAAAAAAACCCCTAGTCCCCAAATCAGGGACGAGAGGTTTTACTCCCGCGGTTCCACCCCGGTTGCCTGCAGCAAATTCTTTTGCAGACCCCTTTGTACGCAAGCTTTACTCACCAACTACTTAACTGGCTTTCCTCTTGCAGCTCAAGAGCGCCTTTCACCTATGCTCAGTTACCGGCATTCCACCTACCGCCGACTCTCTGTAAACTGATAACATTAGTTACTCTCTCTATCACAGCCTACTATTTTTTTATAATTTAACAAATTTATTTACAGCTGTCAATATCTAATCTAGACTTTGGCTCATCTTCACTAGATGGTTTTTCCACTTCTAATGTATATCTGTTAGCTATAGCTGATAGTGTACCTATAGCCCCAGCAATAGCTAAAGGCTTGTAAACTACAGAACCTAAGATCCCCGCTATTCCAACAGCAACTGGGATTTCAGCTACTTGCCTACCATCTTTTTTAATTTTCAGCCTTGTGGCACTACCCTTTTTAAAAATTGTATGCACCTTATTGTTAAGTGTCTTCTTAACCTTCTGATCTCGCTCCAACTCCACTAAGGCTGCAATTACATCTCCATCTTTTTTATCTAAAATTTTCTTAGCTTCTGTGTAACCCACACCCATTCGCTGTCGCAATAAGTCTATTTTATCTAATGTTTCCTCTTGATCCACAGTTAGCCGCCCTCCTTTTATCTATTATTAAACCCAAAATAAGCTCTGATTATACAGAATCAGTGCTTATATCAGCTAGAAATCTCCTGCTGTTTAGTCTTGGGTCTAGATAATACATAATAGCTTTGTGACAAATTTTATCCAACTCACTAGCCACAGCCTTTGTAAATTTGAGCCGCTTAACCTTTAGTATGTCCATTAACATCAACTGACGCATTATAGCCAACGTAGGCGGCGATACATTTAATTCTCCCTTGTCCTTGCAATCACTACAGATCATTCCCCCAGCTTCTACAGAAAAACCTCCGGTAATTTTACCTAACTCTTTACCACAGTTACCACATTCTTCTAACGCTAGCTCATAACCCAGCTCCCTTAATAAATTTAGTTCGTAATATCGCAAATATATTTCATTGGCTTCCGCTTCTAAGGCGTACAAGGCCTTTAAGGTCAAGGTGAAAATCCCCTGAACCTGAGAGTCCCCTTCCAGCAAAGCTGATTTTGCTAGCTCTGACACATAGCTAGCCATAGCGTATTTATGGTAGTCTTCTCGCAAACCAGCAAAGGGCTCTTTGTACTCGCACTGAGTTACTGTGTGTAGCGACTTGCCAAGATAGAGCATAAAACTCCCGTACACAAAAGGTTGGGTTGGTCCCCTCATCCTACTTTTAATTTTCCGAGCTCCTTTGGCAATAGCCTGTATCTTTCCTTTGTCAGGTGAAAGTATGGTGAGAATAGCATCGGTTTCTCCGTACTTAACGCTGTACAGCACAAGAGCATCAGTTTTGTACAGCTTTGTCATTTTAGTTCCCCCTAAGAATTTGCTTGCACTTTTCTTGTGATTTGATTAGTTGTAGATGTTTCTTCTTCATAGGATCTCCAATCGCGATAGAGCACATAAGCTCCCAAGTGACCTGTTTGTTCAAATACCTTCCACATTGCATTACTATCCAAAAAAATCACCTTACCTTTCCGGTTTAGTAGTGCCTTATTAGATTGACCTAAAAAGTGATAAGTTAACCGTGTGAATCTTTGGAACTAATGCCAACAACTTTTTTAATCATCTCTAAATCCCATATTTCTTATTGCCGCCTCTTGATTGCGCCAATCTTTCTTGACCTTTATCCACAAATCTAAGTAAACTTTGTTGCCTAATAGATTTTCAATATCTCGCCGTGCCCTTGCCCCTATATCCTTCATCATTTTTCCACCCTTACCAATCAAGATTCCCTTTTGAGAATCCCGTTCCACATAAATATTTGAACTGATAAAAATCTTTCCATTTGGCCTGGGCTCCATCATTTCAACTATAACGGCAATTGAATGGGGCACCTCTTCTTTAGTTAGGTGAAGTACTTTTTCCCTAATCAATTCAGCTACAACTAGTCTTTCCGGTTGATCTGTAATCATATCCTGAGGGTAATATTGAGGTCCTACTGGAAGCTCTTTTGCTAATAGCTTAAGTAATAATTCCACATTGTCGTTTTCTTTGGCCGATATGGGCACTATTTCTTTAAAGCTATACATTGACTTCAATTTCTCTATTTGAGGCAGCAATTCTTGCTGATCAATTAAGTCAATTTTATTTAATGCTAAATATACAGGGGTTGTCACCCCTTTTAGATTTTCTATTATGTACTGTTCTCCAGGACCAATCTTTTCGCTAACATCTACTAGGTACAGGATAGCGTCCACCTGCTTCAAGGATTTCTGAGCTACGTCAACCATAAACTGCCCTAGCTTGTGCTTTGGCTTGTGGATACCTGGAGTATCAATAAAAACTATTTGCTCTTGTTCAGTGGTATACACTCCAAAAATTTTATTTCTAGTCGTTTGGGGTTTGTTAGACATAATAGCGATTTTTTGACCTACTATTCTATTTAGCAATGTTGATTTACCCACATTTGGGCGACCTATTATAGTTATAAATCCAGATTTAAACTTATTTCTTGCTTCTGTAGTCATGTTAATTTATCTTCCTCCAAATCAATTTAATATACTACTTCTGTATTAGTTCTTACAATTTGTACCCATGTGCTTCCTGGGGTAAGCGGGATCTCTTCACCTTGCTTGTCAGTGTAAATAGTTCTGCTGCGTTTGTCGCTTTTTTTCCAGTTAGCTTCATATGCGCGTCCATTAGTAAAAATCACTGCTTCACCAGCTCCCACAACATCAATATCAAGACGCCCTTGATTATCTCCAGGTATAGCTCTAGTATTAGCATACTGTACGATAATATTATCGGCTGTCAATTGACTTTCACTTTCTCTATCTAGATGAGGCACTCCTCCCATATAACGCTTATAATTGTTTTTATTTTCATCATATAAATAGCGAACATGGGATATTTGCACAGGATATTTAATTGTTATCTCTTCAGCAACTGATCCCCCTGAGGACACCTCGCCTTTAGCTAAAAAAGGCCATGCGTTAATCTCTGTATCTCGCTCTAGGTTTCTCTTTTTCATTAATGACCTCATTTTCTCTGTACTACTATATAGATTGTGGGGTGCTCTTCTGTCACTAGTTCGCCAAAATTCTCCCGATGCAATGTAGTAAGCATTTAAATTGGCCACAGTGTTTTGTCCTACATAGGTAAGTCCCTGAGGACTTCCGCCTACATGGACAAATACTCCATCAAAGTCATGAGCCATATAAGCCATATAGTGTCTTGCACTTCTAACAGGCCCAATTAATTCTGCAGTTCCCTGCTGGTATATAACTAGAAATCTAGTAATGCCTCCCTCTGCCAGAACTTCATATACAACGTCAGCTTGTTTGAGACCCGACTGAGGCCGAGCATTAGGTGAGTTTTCCACTACTACCGCCAGTGGTCTCAACAACATTTCATTTTCTAAAGGTTCCCCTGTCAAAGGAGCCTTGTAAGGTAATTCTAAAGGCTCTACTTCTTTATTTTCATCTCCATCTTTCTCACTATCAACTTCCACAATTCCCCCATTACCTGAAAGCATATTTGTTGTACTTGTGTAAACACCTACGAACACTGCTAGGGCAATAAGTGCAATTACTAGAACCTTTTTATTTTTCATGACGCTCCTCCAATATTATCCGTCCCTTTTGTATAGGGTGGAGTTATCACCCCAGCAGATATGATTGTCTTTATCCCCTCTTCAACAGTCATATCCATGGGAATAGTATCTTCTCTAGGAACCATCAGTAAAAATCCCGATGTAGGGTTTGGAGTGGTTGGTAGGAATAGGTTTATCAACTCCTCTGAGGTCTTATGCTGTACTTCCCCTTCAGTTTCCCCAGTTACAAATGCTAAGGCCCATAAACCTTTTCGAGGATACTCTATTAGCACCACTCTTTGAAAGGCATTTTTATCTTTTGCACCTATTGTATCTATTATTTGTTTTATAGTCTTGTAGACAGAGCTCACTACGGGTACTTTTTCCATTATGTATTCACCGTAACCGATTAGCTTTTTGCCAAGGTAATTTGTACCTAAAAATCCTACTAACATAATTAAGGCTAGAGTCAATAAAACACCTAAACCTGGAATTTTAATTCCAGTAGTACTGTAAAGAATATGAGTTATAAAAATGCTGTCTACATAATTAAAAACCCAAAATATGATGGATAAAGTAATCATAACGGGCAATAAAATAAATAAACCCGACAAAAAATATGCTTGAAACCTTTTCATTTTAAAATTCTCCTCTCACATGATTAAACGAGCAATGCAATCAGATTTGGCAGGAAGAGAAATATACCTACAAAGACAGCACACACACTGGCAACTAGCACAGCTCCTGCTGCTACATTTTTAGCCTGCTTGGCCAGTGGATGAAATTCAGTGCCTACACATAAATCTACTGTTCTTTCTACTGCAGTATTAATGAGTTCTGTTACTATGACAAATGAGATCGCCAAAATTAAGGTAGCCATTTCCTGATGATTAAGACGCAATATCCAACCCGTTGCTAGTGCTAGAACTGCACTCACCAGATGTATCTTCATGTTCCTTTCAGTCTTAACAGAGTGAAATATGCCAGCTATTGCATAGCTAAAACTGTCTCTAAAGCTTTTAGCAACTCTCATTTATTTCACCTGCCCAAACCCATTTTAGTCAGAACCTGCTCCTCCTTAGACCGCATTTTTATTTTCTCTTCGTCATCTAAATGATCATAACCAAGCAAATGAAGCATTCCGTGAACCACTAAAAAACCAAGCTCTCTTTCAGCAGAATGCCCGTATTCTTCAGCTTGTCTAACACAGGTTTCCAATGATATGACAATATCCCCAAGCAGTATTGGGTGCGGACTTGCTTCGCTCTCATGCATTATTTGCTCTATTTTTTCATACTGGGGAAAAGATAGTACATCAGTAGCACTATCTATATCCCTATAATCCCTATTCAAACTAGAAATTTCTTGATCGTCCACTAATAGTGCACTTACTTCCACTTGAATGGAGTCATTCCCATGCTCTGCTAGTGTTACCTGCACTGCTTCTTTTAGTATTCTCTCCATATTATATCCAAAATTAACCTTTTCTTGTTGATTAATTATTGTCAGTTCCATTTTTTTACTGATTGCCCTCCATTTCTTTGGCAATAGTTTCAGGATATTCTATCCTGGAATGGAAAATTCCACCCAGAACTTTAACAAACTCTGCCGATATTACATCTAGATCCTTTAATGTGAGATTACATTTATCTAACTGCCCATCATTTAGCTTATCTTTAATTATCTTTCGCACTAACCCTTCTACTCTTCCTGGTGTAGGATTTTGCATAGATCTAACAGCAGCTTCTACACTGTCAGCTAACATAACAAGCGCAGCTTCTTTAGTTTCAGGTCTAGGTGCTTCGTAACGAAAATCTTTTTCCTGAACAGTATCACCCTTATTTTCTTCAGTAGCTTTATGGTAAAAGAACCCCAATATGCTTTTGCCATGGTGCTGATGAATAAGGTCCACAATTACCTTGGGTAACTGATGCTCCTTAGCAAGCTCAACACCATCTTTCACATGAGAAGTTATGATCAGTGTACTGAGAGTAGGAGCTAATTTATTATGGGGATTATCACCGGCTAATTGATTTTCTATAAAAAAGTATGGCCGCTTGAGTTTTCCAATATCGTGATAATATGCTCCAACTCTTACTAGCAGTGAATCCGCATTAACAGCATCTGCCGCCGCCTCGGCCAGGTTCCCTGCTAAAATACTGTGATGGTAGGTTCCTGGCGCTTCAATTAACAGACGCTTAAGCAATGGGTGATTTGGATTTGATAGTTCTAGCAATCTTACTGATGTAGTTATACCAAATGCAGTCTCTAAGAAGGGTAATAGCCCAATTGTCAAAACAGATGACAACAGGCCGTTAACAAGGCCCATTAACATTCCTAGAGTAATAAGCGTTGGCGAGCTATTATTCATTAACCCAATAGCAAGAACAGTAATCATTGTTATTCCTGCCACATAAAGCCCAGCTTTAACCAGATCCGAGCGCCCACTTAGTTTTGATACACTGTAAACTCCCACAAGTCCTCCCAATCCTGAAGCTATAGCAAAGGAGAGTTGTCCTCCTGTTAGAATCCCAATCAAAATTGACATAATTCCTGTGAGAAATACGGCTAATTTATTATCTAATAAGATTGCTATTAGCATCGATCCGGCAGCAAGAGGGATCATGTACCCTACCTGCATTGACATTTCAGGATTTCCACCAAAATTAATTAAAGTTACTACTTTGGCAAATAGCAACGTAAGGACAATCAATAGTCCCGTCAATACTAAACTAGACTCGCTTTTATATATTTCCGGTTTGTATTGCCACAAATATATCATTACAACAGTATAAGTTATCAAAACTAACAGGGCTATCCCCATGAATGTGCCTGCAGGCGAACGAGTGCTCTGCTGTAAGCCTAACCGCTCTAATACTTCTATATCTACAGCTGTTACTACTTCTCCCTCTCCAACAATTTTTTCACCTTGTCTAATTGTAACCTGAACAGGTGCAACTTCACTTCTAATTATTTCAATCTTTGCTTGGGTTGCCTGCGGGTCATATACTAAGTTAGGCTTAAACTCAACATTATCCACAATTCTCAATGATAACTGTATCAATCCCTGATGCCGGGGTAGTGTGGAAATATCATTGGTAATAGTATTAACCGTAGTGGGCAGTGCCTCCTTTTGAATGCCATTAGCCATGTTGTTTTCAACAATGGCAAGTACAGCAGTTTCCATTGCCTTTACTTCTTCTACCTCTATAGATAAAAGTTGTGACAAGTCGTTAGCTGGAATCTCTAATGTTAGTTCTTCTTGGGCAGCCTCTATTTTCTCCTGTTGTGTTAGTTCTTCATTATCAATTATTTCTACAAACATATTAAATTGTTCACTAATATCCTCATTCAGTTCCTGCAATACAGTCTTGTCCACTTTAAAAACAGGCTCAACCTCTTTAATTGCCTCTTCCCTTGCACGACTAGTTTTCACTTCACTTTCAAAAGTGAGCGCTCGAGGAGATTTAATAGTTGTTGGGCTAACTTGTCCCTCTTCAAGAGTTACCGCGTTTGGAACATAATTCATTGCCACAACTCCTGTTGTGACAATGAAGAAAATTAACCCCCACAACACTTTGCGGAAGGTTATGTTTTTAAAGGCCCTTAAAACGGGCACTTGAACTTTTCTTTTAAAATTATTTTTAACCATCAGAAAACCCCCGTTTACTTACTACTGTCAAAATCATCGTAAGCAGTAACAATTTTTTGCACCAAAGGATGTCTAACTACATCTGCAGCAGTCAAGTAGCAAAAGGATATACCCTCTACATTTTTCAAAACCTTTTGTACTTCAATCAACCCAGAATACTGACCCTTGGGCAAATCAACTTGTGTTATATCTCCAGTAATAACAGCTTTTGACCCAAATCCAATTCTTGTTAATAGCATCTTCATCTGCTCTGGAGTAGTATTTTGGGCTTCGTCCAATATTATAAAGGAATCATTCAATGTTCTCCCTCTCATGTAGGCGAGAGGCGCTACTTCAATAATATTCTTTTCCATATATTTTTGAGCTGTTTCCGCACCTAATATATCATAAAGCCCATCATACAGAGGTCGCAAGTAAGGATTAACTTTTTCCTGAAGGTCACCTGGCAAAAAACCCAATTTTTCTCCCGCTTCTACCGCTGGCCTGGCTAAAATTATTCTATTTACTCGTTTTTCCTTTAAAGCAGCCACAGCTTTCACTACAGCTAAATACGTTTTTCCTGTACCAGCAGGACCAATTCCAAAAACAACATCGTAGTTTTGTATTGCTTTAAGGTAATTTGCTTGCCCTAATGTTTTAGGCATAATCTGTTTACCTTGGTGCGTTAAGATAATCACTTTGCTCAACTCTGATGTCACTTCATTTCTCTCATTTTCCGTCCCCGCAACCTCTTTTACAGCATAATTAACTTCAGCGGGAGTAAGTTGAATTCCCTTGTTACTTAGCTTGCGCAAATGATCTATAATTGATTTCACTTTCTCTACATCTTGTTCAGTCCCTGAAACAATTAACTCTAGTCCTCTTGCTATTATTTTAGCATTCACATTTTGTTCTATGATTTTAAGGTTTTCATCGTACTTTCCAAATATATTACTAGCTTCATAGTTATCTTTTAATGTGATAGTGTTTCGACCTTTTTCCAAATGAGTACCTCCTATAAAGAAAACTTAGTTTGCGCCAATCCTTTTGGCACTGGCGGATGTAAAAGTTAGTTCTAAATTAAATTCTATTATACCCTATTTATTACTTTTAGTGAATAGCCCTTGGTTCTGCGATATCTTCTAAAATCTCTACAGTAACCTTAACTTCCACATTTTTTGCTCTTTCTTCTTCATTTAAATGCTCTACATATGTGTCTTTAACTACTGCTTCTTGAGGTATTCTCAATTCTACTCTACCTTTTGCCTCTTTAGTAGCTTTCTCAATAGCTTCCTTAACATTGTAGTTTATAGTATAAGGTTCCTTTTCATAGTATGTTCTGGATATTACTTCTATGGCAACTGCCATATTCCTCCACTTAGATGGCCTTTTAATTTCTTCATCTTTGTCGTAATGTTCATATGGAATCTTTCTAGGACCTTGAATCACTATTTCTTTATCTTTTATTCTTACAGATGTTGTAGTTACTTTTTCTCCTGTCTTATTGTAACCACGCTCTGCTAGATTTATTGTAAGCTGCTCTTGGTACCAAGTACGCGCTTTGGCAATTCCTTTCGCCCTTACTTTTTTAGGCTCCATATTAATAATAGAGTCGTCGCCATTTTCACTTGTTGCAGTCAACTCATCTTCACTTTCAGGGAAAATACGACCAGAAATCAATACTTGACCTTTTTGTACAGTATCACCTTCTTGTACAGCTGGAATCCCCACAAGTACCAAAAGCTCTTCAATAACTCCGTCCCTTTTAGCTACTTGATGAGCTGGTTGCTTTTGGTCTTCCTCAATATCCACTAAAACCTTTTCTGCAATTTCTATTGTCACCTTTGTCCCCTTTTCCTGTATGCCTACCCAAGCTATTTGAGGTAGGTTTCCTAGAGCCCTCTCTACTTCCTCTTCATCATAATCTCGTTTCATTGCCCCCACTTTAAGACCATGACTTTCAGCAACGGTTAAAATTTGCTCTGGTCTAACCTTATCAGTTCCTTGAACTTCAATAAACCACACAAAGGAAGACATTGTGTATAATAGCATAGAGAATATAACTGCACCCACTACTAGCATTTTTCTTTTTTGCAGCTTGGCAATTAAGAAAGGAAGTCCTCGCTTGTGTTTAATCCTAACTCGACATTGCTGCCTTCGTGCAATATGCCTTAGTGCTCCAAATTGATGAATTCTAACTTTGGCTTTAATTCTATCCTTATCTAAAAAGGCCACATCCCACATTATTATTCCTCTACTTGAAGCCATATTGATAAAACGTTCTGTAAAATTGCCTTCAATTATTATTACCACATATCCCAGTATAAACGACCACCATCTAGATAATAACAACATTCCCACCTACTTTACCAATTTTATTGAATCTAAATTTCCTTCGATAATTATTTCCTCGGTAAAGATGCCCCTGATTTCCAAATTCCTACCCAGTATCTCCAACTCACCTATTGCAACTGCAACTCGTATTTTTTCTCCACTGAATTCAATTACACCCCGGTGATTTTCGATATAGAGTTGAATTCCACCGATCATTGTAATCTTAGGCAGGTCTAAGATTACATCATTAGGCATCTCAAAGAGCTTGGCAAATGTCTCTTTAGCTTTGTGTCGCTTATTTTTTAAATCCACTGGACATCCCCCCTAGTCTCATAATAATCTATGCACGGAAGAGGGTAATAATTACAAAAAAGTCACCTATTGATAGCATCTATAAGTTGCTTTCAATAGGTGACTTTATTTATCTTCTCATATTTATCTGTCGCCTGCGACTTTTAGGAGGTTGTAAAACTTCTGACCAAATTATCCCCTGAGTAACAGCTGACGCGCTTACTTGAATTCCTCCGCCAATAGCTGTTTGCTGATGTCTTCGCTTTCTTGGCACAACTATTGATTTGTTGCTTTGGGTCAAATCAGCAGCTCCTATTTCTTCTGCATGAACTAAACCACCTTCACTCAAATCTGGTTTATTCAACCCTTGGTGCTCATACCTCTTTTCAACCGGAGCAGTTCCTGTGGTCCTTGGCTTGGGCTCAGGTTTCGGTTTAGGCTTCTCTTCTTTAACTGGAAAATCAAATAAATCTTTTATATCATCAGGTATAGGAAACCAATCCTCTTCTTTCTGAGTCTCTTTCTTCTGCTCCATTGATGAACCCTGTGGCGTTTCCACAGGTTTTGGAGCTGTTCTAGGTTGTTGACCCCGCTTTGGCCTATTATCCTGTTTTTGCTGACTTAACAGTCTAGCAATTATAAAGACTATAAAGATAATTAACCCTAAAAAATCTCCCACTGTTTAGCACCTACTTATGGCCCTTATTGTCTTCGTGTCCATCTGACTGAGCTTCACCTGATTTAGCAATCATATCTCTCATCTGAGTATCTGCGTTAATGTTTTGCATGTTGTAGTAATCCATAACGCCTAATTTCCCCTCACGCAGTGCTTCTGCCATAGCTTTTGGCACTTCTGCCTCTGCTTCCACAACTTTTGCGCGCATTTCTTGTACCTGAGCAACCATTTCCTGCTCTCTTGCCACAGCCATAGCTCTCCGCTCCTCCGCTTTCGCTTGAGCGATACGCTTGTCAGCGTCGGCCTGATCTGTTTGCAAGCTAGCACCAATATTTCTACCCACATCTACGTCTGCAATATCAATAGACAAAATCTCAAAAGCAGTACCTGAATCTAATCCCTTATCCAATACAGTTTTAGAAATGTAATCGGGGTTTTCTAGTACAGCTTTATGGCTTTTACTAGATCCCACTGTACTTACAATACCCTCTCCCACTCGAGCAATAATCGTTTCCTCACCGGCACCACCAACAAGCCTGTCGATGTTTGCTCGCACAGTAACTCTCGCTCTAACCTTTACTTCAATTCCGTCAGTTGCCACTGCGGCTACTACAGGTGTTTCAATTACTTTTGGGTTAACACTCATCTGTACAGCTTGTAATACGTCTCTACCTGCAAGATCAATGGCTGCAGCCCTTTCAAATGGCAAGCTTATATTTGCTCTTTCTGCTGCAATCAATGCATTTACAACTCGGTCCACATTACCTCCAGCTAAGTAGTGGGCCTCAAGTTGGTTTACTGTTATCTTTAACCCTGCTTTGTCCGCCTTAATCAATGGAGATACAATTTTACTAGGTGGAACTCTTCTAAATCGCATTCCCACTAGAGTCATAATACCTACTCTAACCCCCGCAGCAAGTGCTGATATCCATAGTCCTACTGGAATCAGGTATGCAAATACTGCTAAGAAAATTAAAAATAGGGCAAAAATAAACAACGATGTAACTTCTACCATAATTTCACTCCTCTTTAATTTTATATTTTTTTATATTATTGCTCTTTATTAACTTTTCTAACAATCACTCGGGTACCTTCAACCTTAACAATCTTTACATCTGTATTGTTACCTATAAAACTCCCTTCAGTCACCACGTCAACTCGCCGACCATCTTCAATCTCTATGGTTCCAGCAGGCCTTAAAGGAGTAAGCGTTACTCCTTCTTTTCCAAGCAACTCCACTAAAGAGCTGTCTGCAGAAACGTAGCCTTTATCAGTTTCCATCTTATCGCCAAGCACAACTCTCTTCCAAAAGTTTCTTGTTTTGAAAAACCTAAAGCTTAACAAAAATAACAGTACTGTTCCAAAGGACATAGCTGCAAGAGATATTATAGCTTGATTAAAAGATATGGAAGCTGTTACAATACTGGCTATCAACGCAATTACACCTCCAATACCGGCTACACCGAAACCTGGTGTTACAAACACTTCTACTAATACTAAAATTATGCCCGCTAAAAAGAGTATGAGTGACTCTATCCCTGCAAAACCAGCTATTAAGTGTCCACCAAAGAACAAGCCTAATGAGATCAGTCCTATAGTGCCCGAAATACCCCATCCTGCACTATATAGTTCTAATAGCAATCCATAAAAACCCAATGTGAGCAATATAGGACTTATGAAGGGATTGGTAACTAAACTTGCCAAATGCTCCGCCGGTCCCTTTTCCACTTCTGCTACCCCGGCCCCTTCAAAACCTAATTCAGCAAGGACTTGCTCTCTAGTGTCAAAAATGCCGTCAATCATTTCCCACTCTAAAGCTGTATTAGCAGTCATGGTCAGGAGTTTACCAGCATCAATCAATCCTGGAATTTCTATATCAACATCTACCATGGCTTCAGCAATTAATTTGTCACGACCATGTCTCTCCGCAGCACCTCCTAAGGATTCACGCCAGTAGCTGAGGGTTTTCTCATCAGCTCTCTCCTCACCCATTCTGGCTTCGGCTGCTCCAATAGTAGTACCCGGCGCCATATACAGATCTGGAGCAGAAAAAGCTATTAACGCCCCTGCAGATATGGCTCCTCCTGTAACAAAGGCCGCTATGGGAATATCAGACCTTCTCATAGTTTGTTCCATATCCATTACAGAATCGAGCCTGCCACCAGGTGTATTTATTTCAACTAATACTAATTGGGCACCTGCAGCTTCTGCTTCATTAAAAGCCCGTTCAAAAAAAGCCGCTTCACCGCCATCAATTGTCCCCTCTACAGGGATTATGTAAACCTGCTCATTTTGAGCCCAGCTATTAACTCCCACAAGTGAGAGCATGAGCAATAGTATTAATATCAGTGTTGTTATTCTTTTTAACATGGCATCTTCCTCCATTATTGCCTGTTAAATCCAGACCATTATTATAAACTAAAAGTCTGGTAGATTTGCTCTACCAGACTATATTAATTTAACAATTGCTGCACAATTTTATTCACTATTTTCCCATCTGCTCTACCAGATACTTTAGGCATAATTGCTTTCATTACTTTACCCATATCTTTGGCGCTTGTGGCACCAGTCTCTGCAATTGCTCCTTGGGCTATAGCTTCTACTTCTTCCGCAGTCAATTGTTGAGGAAGGTACTCGTTTAATATGTCGATTTCTACTCTAAGCTTGGCAACAATGTCCTCTCTGCCCGCCTTTTCATATTCGTCTATAGCGTCTTTGCGCTGTTTAACTTCTTTAGAAATGACTTGGGTTACTTCATCTTCATTTAAATCTCTCTTTAAGTCTATTTCTTTGTTTTTTACAGCAGCTCGAACCATGCGAATGACAGCCAATTTTTCTTTTCCTTCTTGTTTGAGTTTCATTGATGCCTTCATGTCATTCATCAATCTATCTTTCAACGACATTGGGATATCCCTCCCTTAGTTGAACTTACGCTTGCGAGCAGCTTCTGATTTCTTCTTCCTCTTTACACTGGGTTTTTCGTAGTGCTCTCTTTTGCGTACCTCAGATAAAACCCCAGTTTTTTGACAGGATTTTTTAAAGCGACGCAATGCGCTATCTAGCGTTTCATTTTTTCCTACCTTTATCTCACTCACTCTTATTTCCCTCCCTCCACTTACTGCACTAAAACAAAAATACACACATTTTGAATTATACTACAGTAGATGACATGTGTCAATTTTAGCCTGGAGGCCAACCCAGCTCTCGTTCAGCCAGTAAATGAAAGTGAAGGTGATCCACAGTTTGTCCCCCATTTTTACCACAGTTGTTTACTACTCTGTATCCACTCTTGGCAAATCCCTGGTCTTGAGCTATCTTTCTTGCTATCACCAAGATATGACCAGCCAATTCTTTATCTCCGTCAGCTAGCTCATTTAATGAGCTTATATGCTTCTTTGGTATAATGAGAAGATGGGTGGGTGCAGCTGGGTTAATATCTTTAAATGCAAAAACCAAGTCGTCTTCATAAATTTTTTGACTAGGAATATCCCCTGCCACAATTTTACAGAATATACAATCTGACATACTTTTCACCTCCTATCGACCACTTACAGGCTCTCCCCACATGAACTGCCCTTGCCACTTTTGCAGCTTTACAGGGACTAATCCTGTAGGTTCTTCTCCTTTTGGAAATACAACTCTAATATAATTATCAGTTAGTCCTTCCCAATACATTTCGCTATCAGCATAGTCATTTCCTTCATCTTTTTGCCAAGCTCTTTCTACTAAAACTTCTTTTTTAGCATTTAAAAAATCAGTAGCAAAATTATTTCGCAACTCTGTGGCAACTTGCAATAATGCCTTGCTCCTACTATCTTTTTCTGGCTCCTGTATCTGATCTGGATATTCAGCAGCAGGAGTTCCCTTTCTAGGAGAATATTTAAATACGTGCATATCAGCAAAACCAACTTCCCTTATAAACCTCATAGTGTTTTCAAATTGTTCTGGAGTTTCTCCCGGGAAGCCAACCATAACATCCGTTGTAAACGCTACATGTGAATCCTTTTCCTTCAATTTTTCTATTAGATTTCTAAACCAGTCAGTATTGTAAGGCCTTTTCATGCGTTTTAGAATTGTATCATCACCACTCTGAAGTGGTATATGAAAATGTGGACAAACTATATCAGAAGAGACCAGTATTTCTGTTAGTTCTGGAGTAAAATCATGAGGATCTACAGAACTAATACGTAGCCTCTTTAACCCTTGGAGTTTAGTTATTTCCTCAATTAATTTGGCTAAATTGTAGCCACCTTCCAAATCTTTTCCGTATGCTCCTGTATGAGTACCACTTAATACTATTTCATAAAACCCTTTATCTACTAACTCCTTTACCTGTTCTACAACCAAGTTAGGCATGCGACTTCGCAGGGGACCTCTGGCATAGGGAACAATACAATAGGTGCAATATTGATTGCACCCTTCTTGAACTTTGAGAAAAGCTCTAGTTCTACTATTCTCAGGTAAGGGTAAATTTTCAAATTCTCTTGCCTCCATAATATCTGAAACAGCATTTAAAGGTTCTGTCCCTTTTTCTATCTGCTCTACTAACTCCACAATTTTATGACGCTCACTGGTGCCTATGACCAAGTCTACCCCCGAAATCTCTAATATCTCCCCTGGTGATGTCTGAGCATAGCATCCTGTTACCAACACCTTGGCTTGGGGGTTATTTTTTATCGCTTTCCTAATAACTTGTCTAGACTTCCTATCTCCCAAGTGAGTTACTGTGCATGTATTAATAACGTATACATCTGCCTCTTCCTTAAAGGGCACTACAGTATACTCTGCTTTCTTAAAGAGAGCTTTTATAGCCTCAGTTTCATTCTGATTTACTTTACACCCCAGAGTATTGAAAGCAACTCTTTTCATAATTTGCCTCCTAAATCGCCTAGCTCGTAGAGCACTATAGTAACCGCTGCCATCCCTGCAGTCTCCGTGCGCAAAATCCTCTTACCCAAAGTGACAGGTATGGCACCCTTGGCAATAGCAGCGTCTATCTCTCTACGGGAAAACCCACCTTCTGGACCGATAGCTATATATACTTCATTAAAGGTATCCTCTGATACCTTTTTAAGCACTTCCTTTATCCCCGTCGCCTCTTCACTTTCCCAGGGTATCAGGAATAATGCGTTGGCACTAATATTATTTAAAACTTCTTGGAGTTTTTTGGGTTCCTCTATGGTGGGAACAACTTGCCTTCCGCATTGCTTACAGGCTTCTTGCGCCACTTTTTGCCAGCGAGTTGTCTTTTTAGCACCTTTTTCTACGTCCCAGTTGACCACTGTTCTTTCTGTGATAATAGGAGCAATTTTGGCAACTCCCAATTCAGTACATTTCTGTACTATTACCTCCATTTTCGCCTGTTTCGGCAGGCCCTGTAATAGGGTAATCTTAATCGGTGCTTCTCTGTTTTGAGCCACCTCTGTTACAACGATACCTTCTACTGAATTGTTACTTACTTCAGTTAACTCCACCTGATATTCATTACCTGTTCCGTCAAAAACGCTTATTTGACTTCCTGGCTCTAACCTGAGAACTTTTGCAATGTGTCGAGCATCAGTATCTATAATTAGCACTTTTCCATCCTGTATTTGCTCCGTAAGCACTCTAAAGCGACGCATATTCTACTCCTTTTTGGCTAGGATTGCAACCCAATCCTTCTCTTCTATAATGCGCTCTATTGTAAAACCCATTTGGCTGAGCTTATCTTTCACTTCTTTTCCCCTAGAATCTATAATACCTGAAGTAATAAAATACCCGCCTATTTCTAAAGTGTTATACGCATCTTCTGCCATTAACATAATCACATCTGCTATTATATTGGCCACAATTATCTGCGGAGTTTCTTTACCCATTAATGGCTCAAGTAGATTACCTTGAACAACCTCTACAGAGGACTTAACACCATTGATTTCTACGTTTTGTTTAGCTATATTTACAGCAGTTAAATCTAAGTCAGCAGCAAATACCGATTTGCAGCCTAGTTTTGCTGCTGCTATAGAAATCACTCCAGTTCCTGTTCCCACATCAAAAACGGTTTCGTCTCCGTTTACAACTGTCTCAAGCAATTGAATACTCATTTTCGTAGTGCTATGAGTACCAGTTCCAAAAGCCATTCCAGGATCTAGTTCAATAGTCAACTCTCCTTGATGGGACTGATACTCTTCCCAGCTAGGTACTACAACTATTCTCTCTGTAATTTTCTCCGGTTTATAATACGCCTTCCATGAATTTGCCCAATCTTCCTCAGCTACTTCGGCGGTATTGACTTGAATATCAATCTGAGGTATTTGATTTTTAAGTACTGTTAGGGAAGTTTTAAGTTGCTCCAATCGTTCGGGAAGTTCCGTGTCTACTGGCAAGTAGCCCTTAATTAGTACATGCTCTACTTCTAGCATTTCCGAAGGCAACTCGTAATAATCCCATATCCCAGAGTTTATGTATTGCTCTACAACATTAGGATCCTCAACCACTACTCCTCCGGCACCTAATTCATGGAATATATTTGATACCGCTTCTACCGCTTCATGCTCTGTTGTCACCGTAACCTCTTGCCACTTCATGGACACAGCTCCCCTTTTAAAAAATTAATTGTTATTAACCCATAAATGCATCGCGCATTTTCTCAAAAAAACCTTTTTCTTTATCTTTGTACTCCATATTCTTTTTACCACAGGATTCCCCAAACTGGCGTAAAATTTCTTTTTGCTTTTCGTTTAGGTTTGTTGGAGTTACCACTACTACCTTTACATGTTGATCTCCCCGACCATAACCTTGCAATCTGGGTATCCCCTTACCCTTTATCCTAAAATATGTTCCAGTTTGAACTCCCTCTTTGATTTTTAATTTTACCTTGCCATCTAATGTAGGCACCTGTATTTCTGCTCCCAATGCTGCTTCCACAAAGGAAATAGGTATTTCACAAATAACATCATTTCCTTCTCGCTTAAACTTTTCATGGGGCCTCACATGAATTACTACATATAAGTCCCCCGGGGGTCCACCTAAAGCACCTGCTTCGCCTTGACCTGCAATATGAAGGTTAGAGCCTGTATCTACTCCTGCAGGAACCTTAATATTCATCTTTTTCTTTTTGCGAACTTTGCCAGTACCTGCACAATCACCACAGCGGCTTTTAATTGTTTTCCCTCTGCCCTGACACTGCTGACAGGTTCTAGTGGATTGAAATCTCCCAAAAGGAGTGTTTTGAATTACATTTTGCTTACCTGTTCCATTACACTCAGAACATGTTTCCGGCTCTGTTCCAGGTTCAGCACCACTTCCGTCACAGCGGTCACAGTGTTCGTTTCTAGATACCTCTACTTCCTTTTCAACACCAAAGGCGGCTTCCTCAAAAGTAATCTCCATGTTCATCTGCAAATCGGATCCTCTTCTCGGACCTTGGCTGCGTCTACCGCCACCTCCACCGCCAAAGAACATATCAAATATATCTTCAAAACCGTCAAATCCCTGACCTCCAAAACCTTGGCCTCCACCAAAGCCTTGACCGTCCATACCCGCATGCCCAAACTGATCATACCGTTGCCTTTTTTGAGCATCACTTAACACATCATATGCTTCTTGGACTTCTTTAAATTTGGCTTCCGCTTCTTCATTTCCTGGATTTACATCGGGATGATATTTTCTAGCTAAACTTCTATATGCTTTTTTTAATTCCGCATCAGTAGCACCTTTGCTAACTCCTAATATTTCGTAATAATCTCTTTTACTCATGGATTGCTTCACCCTTCCCATGCTAAGACAGGGGGATTGCTCCCCCTGTTTTTAACCATTTAAATCTATTTATTATCTTCTTCCTTATCTTCCTTAACTTCCTCATAATCTGCATCTACTACATTGTCATCTTCTTGAGCTTGACCTTCCCCACCCTCAGGGTTAGCTTGCTCATACATCTTAGTAGTTAACTCATGGAGTACTGTAGTAAGACTCTCAGTCTTAGCTTTGATATCTTCAGTATCATCACCTTTTAGAGCTTCTTCCAAATCAGTCTTTGCCTGGGTAATTTTATCTACTTGCTCTTGCTCAATCTTGCCTTCTGCTTCTTTTAAAGTTTTGTCTACCTGATATACTAAAGAATCAGCTTGGTTTCTAACTTCCACCTGTTCTTTGCGCTTTTTATCCTCTTCTGCATATTTCTCAGCGTCTTGTACCATTTGTTCAATATCTTCATCTGAGATTCCGCTAGATGCAGTAATTGTTATGTCCTGACTCTTTCCTGTACCCATATCTTTAGCAGATACATTAACAATACCATTGGCATCTATATCAAATTTAACCTCAATTTGTGGTACTCCCCTTGGTGCTGGTGGGATATCAGTCAACTGGAACCGCCCTAATGTCTTGTTTCCAGAAGCCATCTCTCTCTCCCCTTGTAGCACGTGAATATCAACGGAAGTTTGGTTATCCGCAGCTGTAGAGAATACCTGGCTTTTTGAAGTAGGAATTGTGGTATTTCTCTCAATTAACTTTGTAAATACGCCTCCTAAAGTTTCAATACCTAGAGAAAGGGGTGTCACATCTAGTAGCAACACGTCTTTTACCTCACCAGCTAGAACACCTGCCTGAATAGCAGCTCCAATGGCAACACATTCGTCAGGGTTAACACCCTTATGAGGTTCTTTACCAGTAGTCTCCTGAACTGCCTTTTGGATTGCTGGCATTCTTGTTGAACCACCTACTAGGATAACTTTATCAATATCACCTGGCTTAAACCCTGCATCGCTAAGTGCTTGACGAGTTGGTCCCATAGTTTTCTCTACTAGATCAGCTGTCAATTCATCAAATTTAGCTCTACTCAAATTAATATCTAAATGCTGAGGTCCTTCGTCTGTAGCCGTGATAAACGGCAAGTTAATATTAGTTGACATTACACCAGATAACTCATGCTTTGCCTTTTCTGCAGCTTCTTTTAAACGCTGCGTAGCCATTTTATCCTTCTTCAAGTCAACACCATTAGATTTTTTGAATTCTTCCACTAGATAGTCTATGATTCTATCATCAAAATCGTCCCCACCAAGTTTATTATTTCCACTAGTAGCCTTTACTTCGAAAACGCCATCGCCAAGCTCTAGAATACTCACGTCAAAGGTCCCTCCACCTAAGTCGTAAACTAGTATAGTCTGATCTTCGCCCTTATCTAGACCATATGCTAATGCTGCTGCAGTAGGCTCATTGATAATTCTCAAAACCTCTAGTCCTGAAATTTTACCAGCGTCTTTTGTCGCCTGTCTCTGGCTATCCGAGAAGTATGCTGGTACTGTTATTACTGCCTGTTTGACTTCTTCTCCTAAGTAAGCTTCTGCATCTGCTTTTAGCTTTTGTAAAACCATTGCAGAGATTTGCTGAGGCGTATATTCATCTTGGTCTATTTTAACCTTATAGTTTGTTCCCATATGTCTTTTAATTGACATAACAGTCTTATCTGGATTGGTAATAGCCTGGCGCTTAGCAACTTGACCTACTAGGCGCTCACCTGATTTAGAAAAGCCCACAATAGAAGGTGTCGTTCTATTTCCCTCTGCATTTGAAATTACAGTAGGCTCTCCCCCTTCCATAACTGCTACACAAGAATTAGTTGTTCCTAAGTCAATCCCTATAACTTTACTCATTAATATCATCCTCCTAAGTTCTATATAAAATTTATTTAGTCATTTTTTGCTACTTTTACCATAGAAGGCCTAACTACTTTTTCTTTAAATATATAGCCTTTTTGCATTTCCTCAACAATAATATTTTCGTCAAATTCATCTGTTTCCACTCGCATAACAGCTTCATGGTAGTTAGGGTCAAATTCTTTCCCAACAGAAACAATCATATCTAATCCTTCTTTTTTAAGAGTTTCAATAAGTTGATTAAAAATCATCTCCACTCCTTTTTTGAAGGAATTGTTTTCGTCTTTTTCAGCCTGCAAAGCTCTCTCAAAATTGTCTAAAATCGGCAGCATTTCTTCGATCAAACTTTTATTTGCATACTTCGCAAATTCTTCTTTTTCCTTTTTGGTCCGCCTTCTAAAGTTCTCAAAGTCAGCCTGTAGTCGTTGCAGTCGAGTATATAATTCCTCTATTTCTTTATCCTTTGCGTTTAGCTGTTCTTCTAAATCTAAGTCAACCTCGTTTTCTTCTGCAACCTCTTCTTCCTGAAGATGCTCTTCAATTTTTTCTTCAACCACGTCCTCACCTTCCCCTTATGTAGTAGTCATTACACCATCATCTTCGTGCAATTCTTCTTTCATTTTTATTATTGTATCTATTCGCAAAATGGCCTGAGCCACTTCTGCTGCAGCTTTAATTGCATATATCTTAACTAAAACTGGATCTACAACCCGTAATTGCCACATATCTGCTAACACACCTGTGTCACAATCTATGGCTATACAGTCACTCTTTTTCTCACTTTGAGCAGCTAATGCATCCCCTAGTTTCTCTAGAGCATTGTAGCCCGCATTAGCCACTATATGATTAAAAGGTTGCTTCAGTGCATTAGCCACACAATCCACACCATAGGCAGCCATACCTCTTGTGTCCTTTCTTACCTCTTCCACCCGCAAGGCTGCAGCTAATTCTATAGCACCTCCTCCAGGAACAATTCCTCCTTTTATTGCTGCTTGAACAGATGCAGCGGCGTCTTTAGCTATCCTCTCACGCTCACCCACTACTTCTTTAGTAGTAGCACCTACTAAGATAGTGGCCATGGGTTTTCCTAAACCTCCATGAACAAAGACTTGCTCCAACTTCTCATCTTCAACAGCTCTTTTGGCAGTTCCCAGGTGCTTCTCCAGCTCGGCCTGTGACCTCTTTAACCCTGTTCGCTTTATGGGCCTAGCACCTGTATGTTCAGCCACCTTCCTAAGTTCCTTAGCAGAAACACGCTGTAACACCATTATCTCTTGATCTATTAAAATTTCTTCTGCTAAATCACTTATCCCCCGATCTACTAACACTAACTTAACTCCTAAATTACCAATTTTTTTAAGATTATCTGAAAATTGGCGTTGATATTCTATGTATTGATTGAAACCACTCTCTGTACTCAATGCCTCGTCCTCAACCTTTTCGGGTTCTAGAGCATCATCAATTATCAATATTTTGGGATCTATGACCTCTCGAGGCATTTCCCTTGATATTCTTTGCTTATTTACAGTTGCACCTGTAAATACCTGGTTCTCAGCCCCTTCTTGAGCAGTTACTGTATCTGATAGCTTAAAACCTTTCTGCTGTAGCTTTCCATGACCTATCATTTGAGCAGCTTCAGTTACTAGTTTAGCGATATCAGCGTGATCTCTACCAGCTATCATTGCAACTTGCATCAAAAGAGGATGACTTAAATCGTCTACTATTCGAGCTTGCTCTGTTATATAACCTAAAGCTACTTGGGAACCCAAGCGGATTCCCTCAATAACTCTAGCTACCGGAACCCCTTTTGCAACCTGAGACACTCCCTCATTGATTAAAGAACTGGCCATAATCGTTGCTGTAGTTGTACCATCACCTATTTCCCCCTGTTGTGCCTTCGCTGTGTTTATTAACATTCTAGCAGCAGGGTGATTGGCTTCCATCATGTTCAATATAGTAACTCCATCATTAGTTATTACTACATCACCAAACTTATCTACTAGCATCGTATCCAAGCCTTTTGGACCAATAGTGCCCTCAACAGCTGAAGAAATTGCCCTAATGGCATTGGCATTAGTCATGAGAGCTGCCATTTTTTCGTCTACTTCAGAGCTTTTGTTATTAGACTGCTTTAGACTCAAATCTATTCCCTCCGTATACAATTAGCCGTAATGCTTCTTCATTATTTCGGATAAATTAGCTGTGATTGCCTCCATAAAAGCTACAACCTTTGAGTACTCCATCCTTGTAGGACCTAATAATCCAACGCTCCCTAGAACTTGCCCGTCAATATGGTAGGTAGCTGTAATGATACTGCAGTCAGAAAATCCTTCCAGCTTGTTTTCTGAGCCAATTTTAATTGTAATACCAGTGTCCTCATTACTACCCAGTAGTCCTCTGATTGTATCTTCTTCATTAAGAATGCCCAAAATTGACCGAATCTTTTCCACATCTTTAAACTCAGGTTGGTTTAATATATTTAATGTGCCATCTAAGTACACCTTATTATCTCTACTCTCATCAGCACCTAAACTCTCGTCTAAAATATCCATAACCATATTTAGAGTTTTCTTTTGTTTTATTAGATCTGCATATATTTCCTGAAGAACTGTTCGCTTAATATTGTCTAAGGTTTCCCCTTGAATATTTTTATTTAGTACCCTTGAAATTAAATTCAAATCTTCTTCGCTCACCGACTGAGGAATAGTCATTAAGCGATTGCTCACCAAGCCACTCTGCAATACTATCACAGCTAAAGCCTGGGTAGGCCCTAAATAAATTAATTGAATCCGTTTAACTGCCTTTTTCCCCATTTCAGGAGTAGTAACCATAGCCGTATAATGAGTTATCTCACTTAGCAATTTTCCTGTGTTGTGGATGACATTTTCTATTTCTTTTACTTTAGTTTTATACTGATTGGATATTTGGGCTTCCTCTATTTCCGTTAACTCCGTCTTTTCCATTATGCAATCCACATAATACCTATAACCTACATTTGATGGCACCCTTCCTGCAGAAGTATAGGGCTGTTCAATTAAACCCATATCCTCTAGATCAGCCATTTCGTTCCTAACAGTAGCAGGACTTACCCCTAAACTATACTTTCGAGCAATAGTCCTAGAACCTACTGGCTCTGCAGTTTTAGTGTAGTCGTGAATGATAGCCTGTAAGATTTTCTTTTTTCTCTCATTCATCTGCACAGCAATCACCCTTTTTTGTTAGCACTCTTATCGAATGAGTGCTAAAATGTTTACTTAAAAAATACCACTATGCCCTGCGTTTGTCAAGGTAGTGCCGCTTTTTTAATAGAAATTTACAGCAAAAAACTAGCAAAGACTTCGTTTCCTAAAAGTCTTCCCTTATGCGTTAAGGTTATCACATGACTATTGTTCTCGATTAAACCTTGTTTAATTAGCCCTTCAGTTTTTTCCCCATACACTTCATTAAAATCTACTCCAAACGTTTCATTAAATTCACTTAGCTTAAGGCCCGTAGACAAGCGCAATGAAAGTGCAACTTTCTCCCACATTGCAATATCCCTTGTCACCACCTCACCCTCTTCTATGGGCATAATATCATTCTGAACTTTCTCACAGTATCGCTCCAAGTCACATAGGTTAGACCAACGCTTTCCTTTTAAGTTAGAGCTAGCCCCTGGCCCAATCCCTAAATATGGCTTCATCCGCCAATAGTTCACATTATGCTTAGATTGTTTTCCAGATAGCGCAAAGTTTGAAATTTCATACTGGTCATATCCACTTTCAGTCAACAGATTTACTGCCTCTGTATACATGGCCGCTTGAACATCATTTTCAGGTACAATGAGTTGACCATCTTCATTCATTTGCTGCCACTTAGTCCCCTGTTCAAGTTTTAGGCCATATAGGGAGATGTGGGTAGCTTTTAGTGAGATTGCCTGTTCTAATTCCCAGCGCCAATCTGATGCTCTTTGGTTTGGCAAGCCATAAATTAAGTCAATGCCTACGTTGTCCAACCCTATCTTTTCACACCATTCTAAAAAACGTTCCACTTGTTGTGGCGTATGCTCCCTCCCCATTGCCTTTAACCTCTTAAGGTCAAAAGACTGAGCACCCAGGGAGACTCTATTTATCCCCAAATCTTTAAGAGCCCCCAACTCGTCTTCCGTACATGTATTAGGGTTTATTTCTATAGTAGCTTCTGTTAGTTTCTCAAAGGAGAAATTAGCTTGTATACTCTTAAACATTTGCTTTAACTCATTTGAATTTAAAAATGTGGGCGTGCCTCCACCCACATAAAGTGTTTCCAATTTCATTTCCTCTGGTTGAAGCATTTCTGAAAATAACTTTATTTCCTTATCTATCCCCTCTAGGTATTTGGCAACTAATCCCCTAGAAGGGTTTGGAATAGAGTAAAAACTACAGTAATGGCATTTACTTTGACAAAAAGGCACATGAAGATAAAGTCCAATAGTCAAGATATCACCCGCCTAGTCCTTATCTAAACTAAGTACTGCCATAAAGGCTTCTTGAGGAATTTCCACATTACCCACTTGTTTCATTCGCTTTTTACCCTCTTTTTGCTTCTCTAAAAGTTTTCTCTTTCTCGTAATATCGCCGCCGTAACACTTGTCAGTTACATTCTTGCGCATGGCCTTGATTGTCTCTCTGGCTACAATTTTGTTGCCTATTGCTGCTTGGATGGGGATCTCAAACATTTGACGGGGTATTAGATCCTTGAGCTTTTCAGCTAAAGCCTTGCCTCTATAATAGGCTTTATCCTTATGCACGATAAAGGATAAGGCATCCACAGCTTCTGCTGCTACTAAAATATCTAGCTTTACTAACTTGGCTTCTTTATAACCTATTACGTCATAATCGAAGGAAGCATAACCTCTGGTGTTAGACTTTAATAAATCAAAGAAGTCAAATACAATTTCACTTAATGGAATTTCATAAGTCAGCATTACTCTAGTTTCAGTTATATACTCCATGTTTTTGAAAATGCCGCGTTTCTCTTGGGCTAGTTCCATTACAGCACCAACAAATTCTGATGGAACCATCACGGTTGCCTTAACATATGGTTCTTCAATAGATTCTATCTCCTGCACCGTTGGCAAATTAGTGGGATTATCCACATTAATAACTGTTCCATCGGTCTTATTCACCTTGTAGATTACACTAGGCGCAGTAGTGAGCAGGTTGAGATTGTACTCCCGCTCTAGTCTTTCTTGGATAATTTCCATGTGTAACAAGCCTAGGAAACCACAGCGAAATCCAAATCCCAAGGCTACAGATGTTTCTGGTTCATATATTAGAGAAGCGTCATTTAACTTTAACTTCTCTAAAGCATCTCGCAAATCTTCGTAGTCCCCGCCATCAACTGGGTAGAGCCCACAGAAAACCATAGGTGTTGCCTTTCGGTATCCCGGCAGCGGTTCAGTAGCTGGGTTCGTTGCAGAAGTAATGGTGTCCCCCACTTGAGTATCCTTTACATTCTTAATGCTAGCTACCATGAAACCAACTTCACCAGGATAAAGAGCATCTACCATTTTCATAGCAGGGGCAAAAATACCCACTTCTGTAACCTCAAAGCTCTTGCCCGTAGCCATCATCTTAATTTGCATTCCTTTGGAAATCTTCCCCTCCACAACTCGGATATAGGAAATGGCTCCTTTGTAGGCATCATAATGACTATCAAAAATAAGTGCTTTAGTTGGTTTATTAGTTTCACCAACCGGTGGGGGAATTTGCTGCACAATTCTCTCTAGTACTCCTTCAATACCCAATCCGGTTTTTGCAGAAACCATCAAGGCATCACTGGCATCTATCCCAATAACATCTTCAATTTCCTGTTTTACTTTTTCTGGTTCCGCACTAGGTAAGTCTACTTTGTTTATTACAGGTATAATTTCTAAATCGTGTTCTAAGGCTAAATATACATTAGCAAGCGTCTGAGCTTCTATGCCTTGGGCTGCGTCTACTACTAAAAGAGCACCCTCACAAGCAGCTAAACTCCTTGATACTTCATAAGTAAAATCTACGTGTCCCGGAGTATCTATCAAGTTTAGCTTATAGGTTTCTCCATCCTGAGCCTTATACTCAATTTTTACAGCCTGTAGCTTGATTGTGATGCCCCTCTCTCTCTCTAGATCCATTTGATCCAATAGCTGCTCTTCCATATCCCTCTCTGTTATAGCTCCCGTCTTTTCTAAAAGCCGGTCTGCAAGTGTGGACTTACCATGATCTATATGAGCAATAATACAGAAATTGCGTATTTTTTCCTGCCAGTTACTCATTCCGTTTCCTCCCTTAGACTATAAAATTCCGTCAAAATATGCTTTGTTCATTATAGCATTTACCCCTATTTGTATCAACATTAACCCCTTCTTCTTTTAAAGCGCCGCATTAGTACATCTAGGACTGAATTCAACTCTTCCATCTTCAATAGTTTGGCTATTATTAAAAAAGTCAATCCGGCTACAGTAGACGCTCCTGCTACCTGAATAAACTGTCCCAACTTAGAACCCACATCTACAGTTCCCGCCAGGACTCCCGCCGAGCCATATGCCGTTATACCTAGTGCTACACTGGCTATTCCAGTTTTCACAAAAGACATTATCATATTTTTGCCATCTATTCCTCCCAGTTTTCGTCGCAAAAACCACAGGAGCATTCCCATACTGTAGACACCTGCTATGGAGTATGCCAGGGCTAAACCTCCATGACCTAGTGGTCTTATTAAGATAAGATTCAAGATTAAATTTAAAAATATAGTGCTTATAGCTATCATCACAGGGGTTTTAGTATCCTGTAATGAGTAAAAGCTCCGATTTAATACTTGTATTGCTGAGTAGGCAAAAATTCCAAAGGAATAAAAAAACAACGCATATGCTGTGGCTTCTGTAGCCTCTGGCGTAAATTGTCCCTGTTCAAATAACAGCCTTACAACTGGAATTCTAAGCACCAGTAAAAGCACTGCTACAGGAAGTGTAATAAATACAATAGTCCGTACTCCCATGCTCATTGTTCGTTTGAAATCATCAGTTTTACCCTTAGCTATAAGCTCTGTCAACGTAGGGAAAACTGCTACAGCAATTGCAATTGCGAAAATACCAATAGGTAATTGCATAATTCGCTGAGCTGCCTTTAATGCTGAGACAATACCTTCCGGGAGTAGCGAAGCTAAATTCTGGTTTACAATCAAGTTGACCTGAGCTACCGCTAAACTAATCATCATGGGGAACATGAGAAGACCTATTTTCTTAACCCCAGGATGCCTCCAATCAAAACTAAATGTGTATTTCATGCCTAGCTTAATTAATGGCGGTATTTGAATAGCTAGGTTTAGTAGAGCTCCTATTACAACCCCAATAGCAAAACCAACTATTCCGTATTTTTGAGCCAACAGCACCCCGAATACAATAATCCCTAGATTATATGCCACGCCACCGATTGCAGGAGCCGTAAACTTCTTATATGAGTTTAATATACCTATGGCTATTCCCGCTATACTTATAAAGAAAGCCTGTCCAAACATAATCCGAGTCATCTTTACAGTCAGGGCAGTAGTTTCAGGCTCATTGTGAAAACCAATAGCTACTAAAGGTATCAAAGCCGGAGTAAAAATAAAACCCAATGTTATACCTATAATTAACAATATAAATACTATATTGAATACTATACTGACAACCTGCCAGCCCTCTTCCTCTTGCCCCTTTGCTATGTAACTGGTGAAAACGGGTATAAATGCAGAGCTAAAAGCTCCTCCCATCAAGAGTAGTGATAAGAAGTCAGGTATGGCAAAAGCAGCATTATAGGCATCAGTCATTCTATTTTGACCAAATTGAGTGTAGATTACCACATCTCTAGCGTAACCTAGTATTCTAGATAAAATCATGGCAATCATTATAACCCCTGCTGCTTTCGCAACCGCTCGTCCGTTCATTTCATCCTCCCCTAATTTAAGACTATCTTTAATAATATATCACTTTTTGCCTAAAATCAAAAGTTTAACACACATTTTTCTTGCCATATAATTCAGAATAATTATTTTTTTTTAGCAGGAACTGCAAAGAATTCAGCGAACTTACATTGAAAACATTAAAATGTTAAAAAACAGGAGGGAAGCTACAGTGTCCAATGTGAAAGGTTTGCTTGAAGAATTTAAACCGAAATTAAAAAACGCTAAGGGGATGGACGGGGTTAATGCCACTTATCAGTTTAAGCTTGCAGATGGAGATGATCACTTCTACATTGTTTTTGCAGAAGGCAATGGCAATATAGCATTCGGGGAAACGGCTTCACCAGATCTTACTTTGCGTATTTCTGAAAAACATCTAGATTCACTCTTAAAGGGAAAGCTTAATCCAACTATGGCTGCTATGACAGGAAAGCTTAAAATTAAAGGTGATATGTCTTTGGCAATGAAGCTACAAAATATTTTATAGTAAATTAAAGAAAGTCGGCTTTTTTAATTAGCCGACTTTCTTTTAATTCATCTGTGGATTTTGAATTTCATCTAATAATTCTGCTAGTGCTTCTGCTAACAGCTGCGCTGATTTTTTTGCCTCTTCAATGCTATTTTCAGCAGTTCCCATTTCAACTAACAATGCTCTAGGGTGTAAATGCTGGTTATAACGACCACTCTGTTGTCTAACTCCTCGAGAAATTCCCGGGTATTTATCCTCAAGCTTTGACTCAAGCCTGGTGGCAAAAGCCAAGTTTTGCCTCCAATTTGGGTGAGGTTGACGAGAATCATTTCCTACCACTAACAAAATACGAGCTATATTTTCCCCATTTATTTTTGCCACTGATTGGGCCCTACTAGGCTGATAATCCCTGTGTATATCAAGGACAATCTCTATTGATGGATGTTCCTCTAACATTCTCTCCAAAGTTTTTTGCGAGTTTGCATAGGACATAGCATAACTGGGGTAGTCGTGCATTTCTTCAGAGCGTATAGATTTAATGCCATACTTTTGCTCTAAAGCATCTTCTAACTCTCTAGCCACATCTACAACCCCTCCCTGCTTTCCATCTACACGCGGAGTCCCATGAGTAGGAGTATAGGTTTCTCCATTGTGAGAGTTATATATGGCTACTAAAGGGTCCTTAGTACTTCTCTCTTTTACAGCCTCTTCTACAGGTTCCTTTGGTTCTTCAGACACCTGATCACTTTCTTCAAATTCATCCTTTAAAATAAGTACATCTTCTTCAGAACCGACTCCTTCAGGAGATTTTTCACTGCCAAAGGCAATATAAGAAATCTGAGAATCTAAAACGGCTTTAGGATAATCACCTGCCATTAAACTACTCATAGCTTTCTGCACTTTGAGATCAGCATCTCCTAAAGATGCATTGTAGTAATACATGCCTGGAATTACATTCTCAAATGCGCTGTCAACAATATTCTCCACATTTATATTAGTAAGAAGATTTTGCGTTTCTAACTTTTCTCCAAACAAATAGCTAGGCAAGGCAAAAGCTAAGAAAGCACTCCCTGCTAGTACCGACAATAGAAAAGCCAGTTTAACAATAGTTACTATCTTATTTCTTCTTCCAATGACCGTTGAAGTGTACACACTTTGTCCCCCTCTCCTGTACATAATAATTTTATGTAAGAGGAGAGGAAATAGAACTAATTAACGAAGTTCTGTAGGAACAAATGCATCGATAATACCTATAGCTAAAGCAGCTAACATAGCACCTATAATCCCCACTTGAATAAACTGAGGAATAATAAACTGGGTTCCATAGATAACTATAGCTGACACAAGAAACCCTACAACACCTCTGTTTTTAGGTGATATTTTGTCACCCATAACACTCTCTACTAAATAACCTAAAAGTGCAATGACTACAGCAGCTGCCAGAGCACCACCAAACCCAGTAACAGATATACCGGGCATAACAAAACTTACTGCCATTAAAACAATAGCTGACACTATAAATCGGACAACCATTCCAATCATCAAATATCACTCCTTTCCATTTTGCTATTAATTTATCCTAACAACAAATTTGTTATTCAGACACCTATCAATTGTTGCAATTATTTAGTGTTCGTGATAAACTATATATTGCTGAATTAAAAAGGTTTGCTTACAAAAATAAACATAGTAATTTAGAAATAAAAAGGAGGTGACCGTAATGGCCAACATTAAATCTGCCATGAAACGGGCACAATTGGCAAAAGCACAAAATCTTAAAAATGCTGCTGAAAAATCAGCTCTTAGAACTGCCATTCGTCGTTTCGAAGAAGCTGTTGCTGCTGCAGACAAAGAAAAAGCTGAAAGCACACTAAAGCAAGCAGTTAAGAAAATGGACAAGGCAACAAGAAGGGGCTTATTCCATAAAAACGCTGTAGCTCGTAAAAAGTCTAGAATGACTAAACGACTAAACGCGTTAGGCTAAATAAAGAAAACCTGACCCCAATATAATGGGAAGCAGGTTTTTTTTACTTTTTTTCTGCAAGCTTTAATATCAAGTTTTTTAGTAATAGATCATGGTGCCCTTTGCCAGTCTTCATAGCTACTTCTACTTCAGTTATATGGCTCATAAGCTGAATTAACTCCTCAGGACCATAGTTACCACACTGGCCCTCTAGTTTTCTAGCTACAAATCCCATTACTCCCAAACGAGAGGCTAACTCCTTTCCCATAACGCCTCTTTCCTTCAACAGCTTGGTCTTTAGCAAAAGTCGATACTGCCTTGCCAATAAGAATATAAGTTTTATAGGCGCCTCACCTTGATGGAGCATTGTTTCAAGAAGATGAGATGCAGCAACTGGCTTTTGTTCCGATACCAAGTCAATCAGATTAAATACATTCATATGACTAGTTGGGCTTACGATCTTCTCAAGATCTCCTTTAGTAATTTGCTTTTCTGTAATAAACGTAGTAGCTTTTTCTATTTCTTGCTCCAACAGCAGGAGGTTTTCCCCCACTGCCGTAGCTAAAAACTCTGCGCCTTCAGTATCAATTAATTTCTTCCTTCTTTTTACCTGTTCATTAATCCACTTTGTTAAATAATATCCCCTTAATGACTGAAACCATAAAACTTGTCCTTTTTCATAGATTAACTTAACTATTTTTTTCCGCTTATCTACCTTACCATCCACGTTAAAAACTAAACAAGTACTAGGATTGGGGTTCTCCATGTAATCTAATAAATCTTGATCAACTTCTGCGCCCTTTCCCCCTTTTAAATAAACAGGGTTATTTACAATTACTAAGCGTTTTTCAGCAAAAACCGGAAGAGTTTCACAGGCGCTGACCACATTAGCCCCACTGTTTTTCTCTCCATCTATCACTTCAAAATTAAAAGCCTCACTGTCTTCAGTTAAAACATAACCCTTAATCTTGTCAACAGCTTCATTTCTTAGGTATGACTCTTCCCCACATAGTAAATAGACACTTGATGTTACACCCCTTTTCAAACTCTTGT
Organism: Desulfitispora alkaliphila; assembly: GCF_050433185.1. NCBI lineage: Bacteria > Bacillati > Bacillota > Desulfitisporia > Desulfitisporales > Desulfitisporaceae > Desulfitispora > Desulfitispora alkaliphila. The sequence goes on along the minus strand of NZ_JBNPXS010000017.1, from coordinate 10,866 downwards.
CTAATTGTTCTGTTGCCTCCACCGTCTTACAGCTCCTTAGATGTGTTTTTTGTAAGTGACCATTCTATTTAGTTTCAACAAGTGCCTCTCAGGGTATCTAGATGCGACTTCTGCATAGCTTTCTTTCCACTTGGGGTATTCTTCTCGCAAAAGCTCAAATACTGCATCGCAGTTTTTTTCTAATGATATACCCAAGTGCTCTAGCCTCTCAATAAATTGATGATTAAACCGGGTTTCCCACTCTGCCATAACCTCCCAAAACTCAGCCCACTGCTTAGCTTCACTATGATGCCACAGTTTCACTTCCGGACATAAAAACTGCCTACAAATGGAATCCCTGTCCTCAATGCTCAAATCACAACCCTTATCACTGTGAAAAAAACAGTACCTGACACCCTCTATAAAAGCATTAAATGTTATCTCACCAGTTAATACAGTTACCTGGGAGTTTACAATCATCCTTTTTAAAAAATCTTCTTTCCCGTTTTCCAAATAATATCCCAAATCTACAGGCGTAAATGTGGGGCTATATGTACAACAACCGATATTGTCTCCTTTTGGGCAATTGGCACAAAGACTGCATTTTATACTACTTCTCAAACCCTTATTTATAAACTCAATATTAACTGATACTTGTTTTTTCACCCCACCACCCCCTTCTTTCTAGTATATTAACATAAAATTAATTAGCTGTCTCTATTACATAAGAACTGGGAGTAATCTTAACCGTAATTGCACCTTCCTGATCCGTTCTATAAACCTTTATGTCCCTCTGCTCTAACTCATTTATGAGCTCAGGATGAGGATGACCAAAGGGATTAGGTCCAGTTGAGATTATGCCCACTTGGGTATCGATTGCATCGAGAAAACTCTCTTCCAAACCAGTTCTACTTCCGTGATGACTTACTTTGTATATATTACTGCCAATATCCATAGGAAGCCTAGCAATTTCACCCATAGCTTCTAGTTCAATATCACCAGTTAATAAAACTGCTTGCTCACCGTATACAATTCGCAAGACTACAGAGCTATTGTTTAGCTCTGCATTAGAATAACTGGGGTTTTCACCTGGGTGAATTACTTCTATATCAATTTCTGAATCCAAGTAAATCTTTTGGCCCCTCACAGCCATTGTTGTGGGAACCTGTGCCTCTAGAAGCAAATCAAGAAATCGCTCATAGGTTTCAGTAGATGCTGGTACAGGAGAAATAAGGGCCTCCTTTACTTCAAAGCTTTCTAAAACTGCTATTAATCCTGCAGTATGATCATAGTGCCCATGGGTATTTACCAGTAAATCTATTTTGTTTACTCCCTCACTCCTAAGATAAGGAATTAGAACCCTTTCTCCCACGTCAAAGCTACTTCCCCGGACTCCGCCACCGTCCACTAGCATATTCTTACCTTCAGGTGTCCTCACATGAATTGCGTCACCCTGCCCCACATCAAGCACTGTTACCTGTAGATAATTTTGTGCTGGCTGTGCAGGAGTTACTATTAACAGGACCAACAAAGTAAAAGCTATTGCCTTGCCCCCTGTCTCTAACCTCCACTTGAATATTCTGATTAAGTAAAAGTTCAAGTTGCCCGCATACCACTCTCTCAGGTAGATAAGCGCCAAGTAATATAGGACAATCCAATATAACTGAGGAACTGGAAAATAAAACGTGCTTCCAGGAAGTGTAGCTATTTCTTCTAATAAAAGCCATAGGTAAAATAAAGCCCCACCGCTTGCTGTAAAGATAATTTCTACTGCTACATTGCTGATGAATGACAGAGGAAGGGAAATCAATCCTGCAATAACCACAAGTCCCACAATGGGAGCCACAAACACATTGGCGAGAATAGTAACAGGGGATAGAAGATTAAAGTGATATACGAGTAGTGGAATCAAAGATATTTGGGCTGCCAAGGGTACTGTTAGAGCTATTCGCCACGATGGCAAAAACCTTAAAATATAATTTAACAGTGGGGTTAAGTACAAAATCCCCCATGTAGCTGTAAAGGATAACTGAAACCCTGGGTCAGTTATTAATAAGGGATTAGAAATTGTCACTACTAATAGTGCCAATGCTAGAGCAGAAAATACACCCTTATTCCTCTGGATTGTATATACATACAGTCCCACCGTACTCATTAGTGCTGCTCTAGTAACAGAAACAGAAAAGCCTGTAGCACAGGCATAAAACCAAATTAGAACTAATGATAGCAGGAATTGCTGCCACTTTCCCAATCTCATTATTCTACCCAAGCCTAAACCAAAGGCTAGGACAAAGCCCACATGGAGGCCCGATACAGCAAATAGATGCATGAGACCTGTTTGCATAAACAGCTGGGACTGCTCCTCAGTCAGTCCACCCTTGTCCCCAAATACCATAGCCTTCATTACTGCCCCTTGAGTAGTGGGCAAAAAGCTGTCTATTAAATCAGTGGTGCTCCTATTAAACTCATGGGCATAAAAAACAACTGGATTGCCTTTGCCCTCATTCAAAACTGTATAGCTATCTTCCCCCACTAGAAGCTGGGAGAAGATCCCTCGAGTAAGCAGGTAGTGCCTATAATCAAAGGCATTGGGATTTGAAGCCTCTGATGGCTGGCGCAAAGTCCCCTGTAGCATCAGCTGGTAGCCATACTTAATCGACTCCCCTAGCTGCTCTGGGTTTTCGCTGTAGAGACTAACGGCTGTTTTTTCAGCCCCAGATACTACAGCTTCACCTGCTTTTAATCCTTCTAGGTCTAAAGGAAAGGCAATTCGATTTGAGTACACTTCCACCTTACCAGCTACTACGCCAGTTGCCGTTACATCTTTATCAAAGAACTGACTGAGCTCTGTCTTGCTCAGATTCCAATTCAAGCTAAACCAAAAAGAACCTGCAATAGCTGCTACTAAGGTCAGCAGTATCACAAGTTTCCTATTATTGTTCTTCATTTCCCCTCTATCTATAGAGGAAGCAATTATGAATACAGATAATATTATTGCCGTACCAAAGAAAAGGAGCAACTGGGGCATAATGCCAAACTGCAAATATCCAACTACTAACCCAATAAGCCACCCCAATGTGATAAAGTATATCACTTACCCCCCGCCCCTTTTCTGTCTTTTATACCATTATATGACAAAAGATGGTTGTGATCAAGAGATTTTGTATACTCACAGTACCAAAAAAGAACCTGCGATAGCTATTCATCATGCAACAGTATCACAGGTTTTTTACTATTTCTATGTAACTTGAACCTCTATCTGCCAAGGAGATAATTATTAATGGAAGCTGAGGCATAATTTCAAACTGGAACTATCTAACTTATAGTCCAGTAAGCACACAATTTTTCTTACTTCAAAGTAGTACAGCTACTTGTTACTCCATTACCATCATGTTCTTTTCCATAATATCGAATTGTTGCTGCTTTACGTTTTGTAAAAAAGTCAACTGCATCTTGTCCTTGAGCTTTAATCTGGCTACCTAGCAAAGATGCTTTTGCTCCCCCAAATGGTAGATATGGCATGGATGCTGGCACACCAACGTTTACACCAAGCATACCAGATTCAGCTTCACGAAGGAACTTCTGTGCGTATAGACCACTTTCTGTAAAAATACTTCCTCCATTACCATATTCAGAACTATTCATAAATTCTATTCCTTCGTTAATACAACTAACCTTAATCACAGTTACTACTGGTCCAAAAATCTCTTCCTTGGCTACTGTCATCTCAGAAGTAACTTCTGAGAGAATAGTTGGAGCTACAAAGTAACCATTTCTATTTGCCTCTGAAAGTTCCGGTTCACGTCCATCCAACACCAAATTAGCTCCTTCTTTAACACCTAAGTCAATATATTGGTGTATTCTTTCTACAGCTTCTTTTGAAATTACAGGACCCATAAATACTTTCTCATCTTTTGCATCTCCATATTTTATATTTTTAGATGCTTCAATTATTCTTTCTTTTACTTTATCATATACTTCTTCTACTATTGCAACATTAGCTCCTGCCATACATCTCTGACCTGCCGCGCCATAGCAAGAATTAATAAAGTTTTCAATAAATCCATCTATATTAGCATCTTCTGCTACAAGAAGTGTGTTTTTAGCTCCTGCTAAAACCATACTTCTCTTGCCAGTTTTAGCACTTTCCTCAGCAACAATTTTTCCCACTGGAGTTGAACCCACAAAAGCCATTGCGCTAATTAAAGGACTTTTAAGCATGGTTTCAGCTACAGATTTGTTTCCATTTACAAGGTTAAATACACCTCTTGGAAGTTCAATTGTTTCAAGTATTTCTACTATCTTCTGCATAAATACAGGAGACAGTTCAGAAGCTTTAAATACCATAGTATTACCTGTTCCTATTGCAAAAGGTACAAACCACCCGAAAACTAAAGCTGGGAAATTAAAAGGCGCTAAAGCCCCCACAACCCCTAGCGGTTCACGCAAAATTTCACCATCAATTTCTTCACTAATTGCTATTTTATCTCCACGCATCATTAAAGGAATTCCACAAGCAGTTTCTGTAAGTTGAATAGCTCGACTTACTTCACCTCTAGCATCATTAATATGTTTTGCCTGGTCTTCAGCAATCACTTGAGCTAATTCTTCATGTCTTGAGTTTAATTCACTATGTAGCTTAAATAGATACTCCATTCTTTTTCCCATTGAAACTTTGCGCCAACTTTTAAATGCTTCTTCTGCTGCAAAAATAGCTTTTTCTACTTGCTCCGTAGGTGTAATAGGTACTTCTCCTATTTCTTTACCTGTTGATGGGTTATAAACTCTAAGATGGTCTACTCCCTTTTCTTCTACCCACTCCCCATTAATATAGTCTTTAAATCTAATAAATTCCACTATAATACCTCCTTTAAGGGATATTATTTCATGACTAGAAGGTAATTACTATGTGGTACGGTTGACGCTTACCTTCCCCCACCCCTTCTCTGTCTTTGCTACCATTATATTACAAAAGATGAGTGTGAGCAAGGGGCTTTAGTTTTTACAAAGCCTTCTGGTGCTGTTAACAGTTTTCAACAAAGAAACAAAGTTTACAAAAAAAGCATTGATGCAATCATAACTAATAGAAACGTAAGCGTCAATTTCAGCACACGTATTCAAATACAGCAGAGTTTGATAATATAAATATACCGCCTATCCTCGTAGGATAAACGGTATATCTTACTCATTCTCTTATGTTTTATGCCTGATCTCCTCAGGCAAGGATTTTGCCCACGGCAAAAGAGCGTCCAATACCTCTGGATTTTCTATATCCACATTTGGAAGCTGTTCAAATAGGTAGCTTAAATTTTACGAATTTATTGGCCAATAATAGTTACCACTAGCTGTAAAACACCCATAAAACTAAAGATAGTGTTCGTACAGAACCGTAATAACCGGCGTGAATGGCTAGCTATCTTAAGCACAGACATTGCCTTGGACGATAGAGAGATAGTCCGCATTTATGGTATGCGCTGGAGTATTGAAACTTTTTTAAATTTGCTAAATCCTACTTGAAATTAGTCATACAACCATAGTATTTACCAGGTACTTAGTCCTGGAATGGGAGCGGAGAAACAACTGTGATAGCCGCACTTTCGGTGGCATATTTTATTTATTCTGTGATGAAGTCAAAGATATAGATTTAAAGACTGCCTTACAGAATCTCATGGTATTTTAATCCTGTAATAACTATGGGAAGTGGGGAATCAGCTCTATTGAATTTTATATATAGCCAATTTTTATTTAGTCCCTACCTCTTATAGCTTTATATGGTATGCTTACCACTACTGTTATTTTACTAGGTTTATCGGTACTTTTTACTTCAATTTCAACATCACTGTATTCGATTGGTATATATTTTAATGATTTCTGTCTTGATTGAATTGTAAGTAAAATTCTTCAAAGTCGTCTGGTAATAACGGTTTGCTAAAATAATATCCTTGAACATTATCACAATTCAGTTCTTTAAGTATGTTTAATTGTTCCTCAGTCTCAACACCCTCAGCTATAACAGTTTTTTCAAAGGTGTGTGAGTAGCCTATTAATTGTTTAACCAGTTCTCTAATTTCGATTCGATCAATTGTGTCAATAAAATATTTGTCAATTTTTATTATATCAAATGGTATTTCACCAATACTCATAAGTGAGTTATAACCCGTTCCAAAGTCATCAATGGAAACTTGATATCCTTTTTCTTTCAAATAGTTCATTGTTTCTATCAAGTGTTTATCATTGTAAGCTATGGCTCTTTCTGTTATTTCAATCTCCATGTCAGATCTATTGACATTTTTGCTGTTAATTGTATCCTTGCCCCAATAAATGAAATCATTATCCAGTAATTCCTTTGCGGATACGTTAACAGCACATGTTATGTTAATGCCTTTGCTTTTCCACACTTCCATCTGTGTTGTTGCGTTGTCAAAAACAAACTTTGAAATCTCTTTTATAAACCCAATATCTTCTGCAATAGGGATAAAAATATTAGGTCCTATAAAATGATCGCTGTTTCTGTTCCATCTTACTAATGCTTCTACACCCGAAATCTTATTGTTTATAATATCAATTTTTGGCTGGTACATTAAAAACAATTCATTTCTTCGTATAGATTCAAGCAATGCTCCAGTGATATGATGCATCTCTCTTCTTCTGTTTTCTAAACTGACATTGTAATAATAAATGCCTAATTCTTTATCCTCTCCTTGTTCATAAGCAATCCGAGCTTTATTGTATATTTCAGTTGGCGAACTATCTTCACCTCGATATTCATAAATTCCTACTTTAAGCGATACTCTAATCTCATATCCATTAATTGAAACCGGAAATGCAAAATAATGATCCAAAATTTGTTTAATTTTTTCTTCGTAGTTTTCTTCACAATCTTCAAATACTAATACAATCAACTCATCTTTCCCATAAGAATAAACGGATTTTCGACCACAGCGATGCTCTAGCTGTTTTGCTAAATTCTTGACTAGATCTAATACCAATTCATTATCAACGTACTTTTCAATGTCATCCAGATTTGTTAACTTAATCGACATAATTTTAAAATGTTCCTTTGATTTGATGCTGTCTTCAATATCAAAAGTTAGCTTCGTTGTATTTGGTAGTTGATAGAAAGGGCTTGATAAGTTCCTGTCTTGTGCTTCCTTATTTAATTGATTTATCCAGTCGAGCATGCACCCTGTAAAAAGACCAATCAGTGAGAAGGCAAGCATGCGGGAAATCCAGTTTACAGGCTCTTGCATAATGCCACTGGAAACATCAAGTGGCATTAACGGACCAACAAATAAACCTGAGACCATGCCTACAATCAAGCCACCAAAAGAACCCCAGAATAGGGCGGATAGTATTATAGGGACATACAGTATGTGTACGTAGACCTTTTTTGTACCACCTGTTAAATATACAAAATACACAGCAGCCACAATAAGAATAATAATAAATACGATTTTGAGTAAACTAGCCTGTTTGTTTTCATTTGCTCCTTTGATTATTGATCTCATAAAAGTTTTTTCTCCTTTCCCTCATTCATCCTCAGAAATGGTAAAGGTGGCCCATTAAAAGAATAATATCAATTGAGAAACGGTCCAGTATTTTAATGCTAATCCCTTGCTGTTATGATAGCAGAAGCCGTGCAATGCATTTATACCTCGGTCACAAGGATTCCAGAAACTACCCTGATAATGTACTTTATTGGTCTAGATCCTGCTTTTTTTACGCTGAAATTTATTATTATACATAACCCTGTCTGCTTCATGATATGTTTCCTCTAAAGATTTAGTGCTATTTTCACTGACAGCCAAACCCACAGAAATCCTCAACGGCAACTTTTTATGAGTTTTATTATAGTTTTCAATGTTCAGGTTAATTCTCTCAAGAATTCCCTCACCGGCTACTTGATCAGTACGGGGCAGCACCAGCACAAATTCATCGCCACCGACTCTAGCCAGAATATCAGAACCGCGAAGTGCCTCTTTAAGCACTAAAGCACAGTTTTGCAAATATAGATCACCAGCCCCGTGACCAAAGGTATCGTTAATCTTTTTTAGTCCATCCATATCCGCTGATACTATGGTAATCGGGTATTCGCGAGAACCTTCAAGGCGCTTTATTTCATTTACAAAATAGTGCCTGTTGTAAAGGCCAGTAAGCTGATCGTGAAAACTTAAATACTGAACTGATTCTAAGTTCCTGCTGTTTCTAAGTGCTATGGCGGCTATCTCGCCAAGATTTGAAACAAAATCTACATCTCTCTGGATGAATCCTCCCTTTTTATTAGCTAGTCCAATTAAACCCTCCGTCTGCTGATCAATGATTAGGGGAGCAAACATTACATTGTCTAGCCGCATATGTCCTTCAGGTAAAAACTCCATCCAATGGCTGTCTGCAAAGCTATTATCATATACCCCTTTATGAGAACGATAAGCTGTTTCCCTTAATCCTCTAATAGGCATCGGTAGGTTTTCATCCACCGTACACTTGAGACCTCCCGAATCCAGGAACAGTACTTCGTTTTCTGATCCATCTGGACTTAAAAGCGCAACATAACCCGAGGTAGCACCTGTAACCTTCTTACACAAAGAAAAAATTTCTTTTGCCGCATCCTTAAATTCTTGCTGTATTAATATAGTCCTGGCACTTTCTATTAGTGCTTTATATTCCGCAATAACCAGCTTTAATTCTGCTGCTAGTTCTTGTTTGGATATATTATCTATCCGTTCAAAATACAATAGCCTCCCACCTTTTTGTTAAGACATCTTAATACAAGTTAATAGTATGTTCTCTCCCATTAATCCCTTGGGGTAGCCGCTGCCATCCCATTTTTCATGCATATTATCGATTTGGCAGAGCCGACGGGAAGCGCTACAGAGAAGCTGACACCAACCTGAAGAAAGTATACCCAAGGCATATTCCGCCATTTTTTTCATAAATGTCGCCGATACGCTTAAGTTCTTTATCCTGCATATTCTGTTTAGTGGCATCCATCACCGTTGAAAATATGAGCCAGTTGTTAGGCAATACTTCCATAAAAGTAAAATGTCCTATGAAAGAACAGAAAAAGATAATGTACTCAGAGTCAGTGCTAAAAGAATTTTAATGTGCATTTTATAGATGATTTTTACTTAATTGCACCATTACTTTTTCTTTTAACTCCCTCCAAGCCAATACAATTAGTATTTTTTTCTATCTGTTAATTATAACATTTTTCATTTGTTGAAAAAGCTATGTCACATTTATCCTCTACTGCGCTACGTTAATTCTCTATTTGAGATGGACATTTAATATAGCTTCTCAACTTTACCATGGCCTGACTATATGCTATTTCCTCTGCTTCTGTTGAGGTTGAATTGGCAGTCCCAGTGGCATTTGTGCCATTCTTTAAGATTATTAAGCATTTGACGGAGTTTCCATCAATGATAAAACCTTTTCTATGAATTAAATCGGTCACTTTATGTACGCCTCCTTTTGAACAGATTCGACTATGATTTAAGTTCTTCGACACATATATTGAAATTCCTACATTTACTGGAAAATTAACTGAGTTGAATAAAAAAGTCCCCCAAACCGTAGTCTTAGGGAACATACTTCAAACTCCACATGTGATAGTTAGAGTGTAAGTACCTTATTATTTCGGTGTCATCTTGTTTTCGTAGTTTATTTATTTCCTCAAAACTTAATTGAGGATATATTAATTGTTCTGTAAATGGCTTATATTTAATTAATGGATTATCTTCTCGTTCTTCTGCAAACTTATATCCACTTAGATTCCCCTCCATGCTAATTGCTATCTCGGCTTCCCTAGGTACTTCTCTATCGTTTACATAAACATTAGTAATACGAATAGGAAACCTACCTTTATTCTCAAGTCCTATTAGAAATATGGTACTCTCAGTATTATATTGCGAAAAAGACCTAGACTTTATATTGATAATATTTAATGGGGGATTCGATAATACTATTACTGAAATTATCAATATTATTACCGCCATAAAAACTGCAATTTTTCTTCTAGTCATTTAAATCATCTACCTATATTTTTACACCTGAAGTCTCTCGAAAATATTATTGTTGTTGCCTATTTTCCTGCAAAACTCTTTCCTGCTTTGTTAAATTCGGATTTATTTTTACTAAAGGGTTAATTAATGGCAAATTAAATCTCCGTTTGTGAAATTTAACCAACATTAATAAGTCACCTTTTTCCTTTCTGCTTCTATTTCTAGGTGATTGAATATTATAGTTCCTTATTAAACCTTAAATAAAATATTTGGACATAATCGTTCTTTAGCACTTTATAAAATTCCTCATGGTCTCCCTCAAAGACTTTTTCGTCATAATTAACTATACTGTTACCTCCTCCTGCAACTACTGCTATCATAATAGGCTCATCTGCTATAATTCTTTCCTTTTCATTTAAACCAATTTGAAAAGAACCTCCACCAGTAGGCCTTTGAATATATGTCCAACTTCTGTTACTCCCCCCATCATGAGAAAAGTTAGACATATAGATTTGCTCACCCTCATCCACAAACGCTCTATTTAAGGTGAATACCAAGTTGCCTTTTTTAGCTGAAACTGGGCTCCCTTCATGGATAACTACTGAATCACTGACTTTTACCAGTTCACCATATTCATAACACTCTACCCAACTTTCAATTTTTGGATATTTAGCGTCCATATATATATCGTAAACAAAATACCAGTAAGCACCAGTTGAGGATAGAAGCATCCCTTCTCTCTCATCTAAGCTAACTAACTTAATGGTGTCTTCTTGATTATGAGCACTGCATGTTTTTGTCAAGTAAAAATTACCCCACATAATACTTGAAAAGTACCCCACTTTGATGCAAAAAAATATTAATTTAAAGTTTCGGCTTTAAGAAA